>CAYUNT010000006.1:0-51401 GCA_964446285.1 uncultured Candidatus Sumerlaeota bacterium
CTTTTGCTCCTTCAGAGCAAATTCAGGGAACAGAATTACGGGAAATTGGTATCAGATATGGGAATGAGCGGTTGCTGTATCGCCTCGGCCGCAGTCCTTTTGCAGGGCGATTTGTCCTCAATGGGGCAACCCTGTTCACTGTCTGGATGGGCAGAGAGTTGCGTCCCACCAAAGACCTGGATTTCCTCGGATATGGAGACGCCTCGCCGGATTCTCTTCGTGAGGTCTTCCGTTCGGTATGCCGCTTGGAGGTTGAACCGGACGGGCTGCGTTTCGACGAGAAAAGCGTCCGGGTAGAACCGATCCGCGAGGAACAGGAATATGGAGGCCAGCGGATTCTGCTTAAGGCATTCCTTGGTCCGGCCAAAATCGCGCTGCAAGTCGATGTGGGATTTGGCGATGCTGTGGTTCCAGAAGCGACCGAAGAGAGGCCATGCCTGCACTCTTGGATTTCACCTCGCCGCGGATTCGAACGGTTTCGCGGGAGACTATGATCGCTGAAAAATTCGAGGCGATGATCCGGCTTGGCGAAGTTAATAGCCGCTTCAAAGATTTCTATGATCTATGGTCGCTATGCCGTGAATTCAGCTTCGATGGCGATACATTGAGCCGGGCTGTAGCCGCGACATTTGCCCGCCGCAAGACTTCCCCCGAAGAGACAGAACCGGTGGCTTTGAGCAATACCTACGGCGCCTCTCCTGATAATCAAAAGCAATGGACTGCGTTTCTGAGACGATCAGGGCTGGAGGCAAATTCAGCCCCTTTCACGGAAGTTGTTGAGAATCTGAGAACCTTTTTACTGCCTGTATGGATGCATGTTCGGAGCAATTCTATGATGCCTTCTTCCTGGCCTCGCGGCGGGCCTTGGAAGCATGAGAATCGCCTGGCATAGCAACGAAAAATCGTCCATCGCTCGGCAGATGCTCTATTTGCTCACTACGTTGGGCGGAAGGTTTGCGGCGGAGGGGCGGCCCCAGGGGAGCAGAAGCAGGATCGCGGCGGCAAGGCCGGGGATCGCCAGGTCGAACATGGCGCCGCTCAAAAGCGCCACAATGCACGGAACGGCGATCACGATGGCGATGCGGCGTCGCGTGGAAACCAACCGGCGGCCCAGGAATGCTATCGCCACCAGAACCGCCAGCAACCCAGCGCCCAGCAGCAGATCATACAGGCGGCTGATCGCCCCGCGCGACACATACTGGAACTGAATCCCGCCTGTCCCTTGCAGCTGCCGGAACACAAAAACGTCGCCCGCGCTCGGGAAATCCATTGGCGGGGTGGCTGGCTCGGCGCTCTCGGCGGACTGTGTGGCGCCCGAGTCAGCAGGGGCAAAGGCGTTACCCATTTGCCCGGCATTGGGCATGGCGTCTGGCGCGTTGGTTTGGAATGGCGAAGGCACGCCTTGTTGCATCTGGCCGCCGGGAGGAGCTTGCGCGCCGGGGGCAATTTGCATTTGTCCCGCCGCCACCTGCGCCTGCTGATTGGCCATCTGCACCTGTCCGAGGGCGCGTTGCTGGTCGGCAATAGCACGGTTGAGCAGCATAACGTTGCTTCCAGAAACCTGTTGCAGTTGCTCGGCTTCTTTCAGCGCGCGCGAACGTTCGTCCGCCAGGCGTTTTTCGTCCTGGAATCGCTCGGCTTTGGTTCCGATCTTCGCCGACTCGCGTGCGTAAGCGTCAGAGGTTTGTCTGGCGGACTGGAGTTGCGAACCGAGCATGGTCTGCATTTTTTCGAGGTTCGCCAGCGCCTTGCGCTGTGTTTCGCCCGCGGAATACAGCACGGCCTGGCTCACTTTTTCGAGCGACTTCGCCCGCCGCAGCGTTTCGTCCACTTCGAGGTCCACGAGTTCGACCCGGTTGAGCGAACCGCTGAAATCCATATAGCGGAACTCGGAAGGCATCATCAGCACGAGCGCCGATTGCGTGACGGGCACGCCTCCGAGGATTTCCGGCAGCGCCTGCGTCCGTTTTCCGAATCCGCCAAAGGCTTTTCCGCCGTTCACCACGTAAGCGACGCGCACGGTCAGTTCGGGTTCGAGCAATCCCGTGCGAAGAAGCGGCACGAGCAGCACATCGCGCCCCGACTCTTTGCCAAACGTCACGGGCGTCGTCCGCCCCGCCACCTTGACCTCATACACTGTGATTTGGGAGATGGGATGCGGAAATGCGATTCGCAGGAATTGTTCGGACTGATTTTGCACTACGATTTCGAGTTCGTTGCGTTCGAGTCCGTCGCTCGTGAGGATGACGCGCTGGCGCAGAACCTCGACGATGGCGCGCAGAGCGGCGTCGCGGGCGTGGCGCGTGATGTTCGCCTGAATTGGCGAGGCCATCTGCGCGGGCAACAGTTCGAACGCCTGATCGGCCGGCAGCGTGGCGAAACCAGCGTCCTTGGGCCAGGAGACGGCCGCAGGATCGACTGCGCGCGCGCCGGGATTATCGGCCAGGCGGGCCTCGCCTTCAAATGCGCGCCGCAGCAGCAAAAACGCCCGTTCGCCCGCGCCCGGTTCCGTCAGCAGCACCGGCACGGATAGCGCCGCGCCTTGTTCGGTGTTGGCGGGCAGGCGCATCCGCATTCCGACGACAAACGAGGCGGACATCGGCTCGGCGAGTTCGATTACATAGTGTTGCGCGCCCTTCGCGCCTTGCGCCGTTTCTCCGGCTCGCGCGCCGCGGACCGGCCCGGACCATTCGATGGATGGCAGCGATTCGCCCTCGGCAAGCGACGGCAGGCGCAAGGTGGCTTCGACGCTTCGCACACGTCCGCGCCGCGGCTGCACCTGGAGCGCGCCGTAAAAGTCGATTACACCGTTTTCCACAATCACCCGGCTGAACGCCACAGACATCGACGAGGCGGCCATGCGGCTGAGGCTGAACTCGATCGCGCCATCGGATACGAGAGTGAAGGCGCGCGGTTGCGCCTGGGCCGCTTCGGTTTCGCTCAGCACCAGGCGGGCCAGGCGGCGGTCTTCATCGGAAACGGGCCGCGGCTGGGCGCCTGCCAGATTGACTTCGGCCAGTTCTTCATCGGGCAGCGAGAACAAGGCCGCCGAACGCCGGACTTCGCGCGCGCCCGGAACTCGCGCCGGAACAAGCGAAAAGGCCGCCGTGCCCGAGTCCAAATCGGCCGAGGCGGTCCATTCGATCCGCCAAGGGCGCGGGGCGTCCGGGCGAAGGACCAGCCGCAGAGTCGAGCCACCTTGCGCCCAAGCGCTCACAGCCTCGCCCGAAACGCTCAGCACGCGCATTCCTTCGGGGAAGACGATAGTGGCTTCCACGGGAGGTTGATCGGGGAAACTGAGCGCGGCCATTCCCGCGCGGCGGACGAGGCCCAATCCAGGCGCGAACGCCTCCTGGATTTCCACATCGAAAACCGGCGACAGCGGGCGAAGGCGCGCCTCGACGGTCCAGGCCGCCTTTGCGGATTTGTAGTGGAAGAATGCATAGCGGTCATCCGATGCGCGTCCCGCGCGCCGCTCCAGGCCCGCGCCGCCATCCATGCGATCCACTTGAATTCGGTTGGAGACTTTCAGGAGCAGAGTCGTTTGCGTTTCCACGCCGAAGGGCGGTTGAATTCCGGAGAGTCTCCACGAGTTGCCTTCTAAGACGGGGGCAAAGATGGAGTTGGGCGTGGCGGCGAGGGCGGCGGCGGCCGTTAGATACACGCCTGCCAGGTCGATTTTCGCCTCGCGGCCCGCTTCGAGCCGCAGCGTGATTTTGTCTATTCCCGCAGTGGCCTCGCGCAGCGACGCGCCCTGCGCCAGCGAAAAACGCATGGTGGGATCAGTCGTGAATTCGATCGTCTCCGGCAATGACGGTTCGCCGGGTTCCGCCTCCAGATTGAGCGAGGCGTTCCATGTGGCCCAGCCGAGCGTATCCCAGGCGATTTGCTGGGTGATGTTCGCGCGGAAACGGGGCGGATTTTTTGCGTTATTGGGGGCGGCGGACACCGCGGCGGCGGAGGCGCTCCATTTGAGTTGCAGCAGACCCGGGCGCACTGGCCCCCATACAGTGGAGATTCCAGCGGCTTCGCTTCGCAGGAAAGGCGAGCGGCTCGGGCTTTCCGCTTTGATGCCGGTGCATGGCAATTCGACGCGCCATTGGCCGGCGGCGGCGGTGTCTGGCAAGTCGGCCTGGAAACTGCCCGAAGCCCCTTGCGCGGAACAAGGCAGCGTGAAGCGCGCCGTGATCGAGCCGCTCCAGCGCGCGGGCATGTAGAGAACCTGGCCGCTGGGTTCTTCGACCTTGAGCGCCGCGCCCGGAACGCTGCAAACGGCATCTTCGAGGCGGAACGATTTCAGCGACATCACAATGCTGCTCGAACGGTCTGCGGGATTCACCGCGCGGATTTCGAGCGTTCCCTGAATCCATCCCTTTTCGGGATGGAGGCGGCCGTCGAAGTTGAGTGCGGCCAGGATCGGCGCCGGGACGGCAGCGGAAACCGGCTCGGCAAGCGCGGCATTCCAGAGGCGCTCGAAATCCTTGCGCGAGATCATTGCCTGCGGATTTTTCAGCGCCTCGATGGCCTGTTGCGGGCCGCACTTGGCCGGATCGAACCATTCCGGATCGACGGGGACGAGAATCCGGATAGGATTTTCCGGCGCGCCGACCGCTGGAATCAGCGTTGCCGTAGCAGAAACCTGTGTGGCGAGCGGCGGCGGAGGAGGAACTTCCGAAGCCTGCGAAATCGCAGGCCAAATCAGCAAGAGAACCAGCAGCGCGGGCAGGATTCCGCCTCGGCGGCCAGAGCGCGAGGAGGCGGAATCGCCGCCGTCGTTGTTGCCGTCGCCGCTGGAATTGGACACATCGGCGGCGGGCGCGGCGCCGTGTGCGGTCCAGCGGCGCGCCAGCACGGAAAATGCTGGAACGATCAACGAAATCAGCGCGCCCTGGAACGCGGCATTGTAGAATGCCACCCACGGATTGCGGAAGAGAATGGGGATGAGCATGGTGGCGGCAATTGCCAGCAGCCATGCGGCGCGCCAGGCGCTGCGCGAGCGCAGCCACAACAATCCAAGCGCCAGAAAAACCCCTATTTTCACAATAAAACGCCAGCGCAGGAATTGATATTCTTCCATCAACTTCAGGCGGATCTGGGCCGCGCCGCCTAATCCCTCGAAATGGCGCTGAATGCGCCCTTGCGGGATCTCGATGTCGAGCGAAAGCAACCCGGCCTGGCGGGCGTATTTTTCGGACAAGTCCCAGAACTCAATCCCAACCGGCTTGTCTCCATCGGCATCCACATCGCCCGCAGTTGGATAGGCAGGATGCAACGCTCCCGCGCGCCTCTCGCTCATGGCGAAGGTTGGAACAAGGGTTGGCGTCGCACCGAAGGGCACCCCTCCAGCCCCGGCGGGCGGAGCGGCGGTAGACGCAGGCGCGGCCGGAGAGGCGGTGAAATATGCGCCGTGGCGCTGGATGGCCGAAGCATCCGGCCCGGATGGAACTCGACCCGTCGCGCGCCGTGCCAAGATGTCACTTGCGTCTTCTTGTGTCTTGGCGGGAACCGGCGGCGAGCCAGGCATGGAAGAAGCGGAAGGAACAACTCTCTCCGCGAGGAGCGGAGCTTCGGTGGAAACCACCGCCAGGCCGCCCTTATTCATGGTTTCATCCTTGGCCACGCCCTCGCGCGCTTGCGTTGCGGCGTAAGCGGGCTTCCATCCGCCTTCAAACATCCCATCCTTGAACCGGATAATGTCGCCCGCGCTTATGGTTCCATTGGTGGGATCGTAAAGAACCGCCGCGCCGTCATCGCGCCCATCCGGTCCAATGCTGTAGGCGAACCAATAATTGGGGTTCCGCGCATCTGCTGGTGACAGAAGGCCAAGTTGAACCATGCGTTCGGAGGCATTTGCCCCGCTGAGCATTCGCAGTGTCTCGCCTCGATTGGGGGCATAAGGATCAGGAAACGGCGAGGTCAGGTATTTTACCGGTCCTTGCCAAAGAACGTCCGCATTAGGCGGATAAGTATTCCAATCCACATAATAGGACTCTATTCCGGTGGCGAGTGAGCGCAAGTCAGACCGCACGCGCGACACCTTCGAGCGAACCTGGGCTTCGAGAAAATTCGGAACGGCAATGGCCGCCAGAATGGCAATGATCGCGACAATGATAAGTAGCTGGATCAGAAATCCCACGCCGCTCCAGGTGGTTTGTTTTATTCCTGCGGCGGGTGCGGAAGGACTTGCAGAGCCTGCAATTTCTTCCGCCTGGCCGCGCAATGCCTTGTCTGCCCTGGCCCGGAGCATGGCAAACACCACCAGAGCCAGGAAAGACAAAACGGCGGTGTGAAACAGGATTTTGGGCGTGGAAATGCCTGGGAAAACAATCGTTTTCGGATAAAACGCCGTGCGCAGAAACTCGACCACTGGCTCGCGCACCGCCGTGGCATTGCCCAGCGAGCCGCCGTAACTCAGGTATTCGAACCCGCGCGGCAAATCGAGGTCCCACGTGGTTTTGTTGATCGGAATCGGCAGCGTGGGGCCGGAAAGTTCGAGCGAGGTGTTTGACGCCAGCGCGCGTCCCCGTTCGCGATAGAGAACCGTGATTCCTACATCCGCGCCGCTCCGCGAACTCCGCGGGGGAAGCGGCACGAGCAAAAGCGATTCGCCCTTGCTGTCTTTGCGGATGGCCGGTTTGACGCCCTCCCCATTGACCAGGGCGGACCACAATTCCGCGCCCTTTGGCAGGCGGATTTCAAAGAACTGGCGTCCGCTCGAGAGCGCCGCGCGATACACGGCGCGCGTGAACCATTCGCCTTCGGGCGAGAGCGACGACACGAGCGCGGCCTCGCGAACGATCCCGTCAAGCGGCGGGGTGGCGGGCAGGCGCTCGGACGTTACGCGCAGCGTGTAGGGCGGTTCGACATAGCGATAGACGCCGATCAGGCGGTTTTCACGTTTCCAGGGAAGCGGCGGCAACGCGGCCTCGTCGGCCTCGGCCAGCCGCTGCGTTTCGGCGGCCAGGCGCAGCGTGGCGGAGCCTTCAAGAACGATGAACCCCTCGCGGCTCGATACGCCGCTCACGCGCACCTCAGGGGCGGCGACGGGCGCTTCGCCAGGGCGCGATTCAATAGGCCATTCCAAGTAAATCGCAAACGGCCCGAGGACACCGCTCTGCGTTGTGACTGTCCACTCCTCCCAGGCGCCCGCGGAAACCATTGTGGATTCGCGCAGCCCCGCCGCGTCTATTTTCAGGTTGCGGCTCGATCCCTTGGGCAGGGCGAAGCGGAAGGTCTGCTCCGGGGCAAAACGCACCAAATAGGAGAGGCAAATGCGCACGGTGGCGCGGTCCTCGCCGATGGAAAGCAGCGTAATGGCCGTGGAGCGGACATCGGGTTTGCGCGTTTGGATTTCCAGAAATCCTTCCGGGCTGGCGCCGATGGCGCGCAAGGCCAGACGCGCGAAAGGCTGCAGTCCGGAGATAAACTGCTGAATCGACACGGATTGGGCCACGCGCTGGAATTGCTGGAAGTCGGTCAGCGACAGGACGGTGACGGAGCCGGGTGGAGGCGGATAGAGCGCCGCCTCCGCTTCCGTTTCCGCGACGGAGCCAACCTGAAGGTCGTTGGAACTCTTTAGTTGAACATCCAGAACTTCCGGCCAATTGACCAACAGCCCATATCGCGAAGCCCGCTGGCCCTCGACGGCAATGAAAGGCATGGGGAGAAGATTGTCCAGACGCCGGCCGGTCCAGGATTCCGCCCGGTGAAATTCACAGGCGAGCAGATCGGGGACGGACGCGGGATTCCATGCAATCCCCCACACATCGGCTCCGCGCGGAATCACGGCGCACGGCAGCGCGCGCTGGCCGCTTTTCAACTCCAGGTTCGAGAGGACCCATCCCGCGGGGGCGCGCAAAACCAATTCGCCCGCGCGCGGATCGGAAATGGTGGCGTGATAACGGACCAGCGCCTGATCGGGCGCGAGGCTGAGGCGTCCGCGAATCTCTAGCGGGCGCGGCTGTTCGCGCGGCAGAAGCGAAATGGCCAGGGGCGGATACGCGCTCCAGCATTCGTAAGTTCGGCGCGAGGGGTCGCCCTCGCGCACGGGCATCCACTGGGCGGGGAGTTCAACGGGCAAGGGGATCCGCGAGGTGGACGCAACCAGAACGAGCGTTGTGCGCGTGAGCGGCGAGCCGATTTCCCAGTCCGCCAGGCGGACCACTTGATGTTCCTGCGGCGCGGCGAGAACCACGCGCACGCGCAATACGCTGCGTTCCTCGCGCGGGATCAGAACCAGCGCGCCTTCTTCCCAGCGCAGTGTGACCGGGTCCGAGGTTTCCGCGTGCAGGACGCGCATGTCGCGCGGAATCCCGACGCGCTTCTCCACGCCCGGCAAAAAGCGGTCGTAAAAAGCGAGATCGTCCGTAATGTCGAGTCCGCCGCCTTTGGCCTCGGCGGTTCGCGTGCAGAGCAGGCGCAAAGCGGAGGGAGCGTTCAGAATGACCGAATGCTTGAGCGTCAGTTCGAGCGGTTTGTTTTCGCCAATCAGCGGCCACAAGGTGATGGAACTGCCGCCATCGCCCGGTTTGGCCGAGGCAGCAGGCCCTTCGAGGATCGCGCCCGAAACGGATGTGACGCTGAGCGTTTCGCCCAGGCGCAAATCGATTCGCGCGGGGGCGCGGAATTTCCCAACCGAGATTTTCGCCGTTTCCTCGCCCTGGGGAAGTGGATAGGCGGCGCGGACCTTGAGCGATCCGGCGGCGGGGGCTTCGGCGAAGAGCGTCGTTGCGCCATTGACGCGCGCCAGAAACGCCCGAGGCGATTTGCCGGTGGCTTGGACGTCCCGTCCAAGATTCTTTGCAGGGTCTTCCGACAGGTCCTTGCCGTTTGAAGCCATCCCGGCCCCTGTGGCGCCAGATTCCTGCGCGGTCCAGAGAACCGAGCCGTCATCGACAGGCGCGACGGCCCAGCCCTGGCCTGTGGCGGAAAACTCGATCGTTCCCTCCAGGAGGAGCTCGCTTTTGGCCGGAGTTCCTTTGAGTTGAATTGAAGTTACAAAGGCCAGCGGCGCATCCGCGTGCTTCGCGGCATTTTTCTCGCTGGCCTTGCGCGCCAGTTCCACAAGGTCAGGCAGCGGAAAGAACGCTCCGGAACGCGATACGTCTGGAGTGCGCGAGAAATCCTCAGAAGGGATCAGAAGGATTTCCACGCGCGGCGATTGCGGCGCGGGAGGCGCGGGTGCGGCTGGCCGCATGGAAGAGGTGGCTGGAGGGGATTCGGCGCTGGCGAGTCCGGGGCGGGTAGAAGCGAACAAGAGCAGCGCCACCATGCACAAAATAAGGAATACTGAGGATAACTTCCCACAAATAAAGGGCACATAGTATTCCATCCAGGCTCTCGTATCTCCAGCGGCCTGAAGGGCCGGATATTCCTTAGCCCAGGCCAGCGGCCTGGGTTCACGGTCCGGCAAATTCCCAGCGGCCTGAAGGGTCGCGTTACCTCCCCTAAAACGTTCGCTCCTCTCGCTTTTTTCTCCTATCGCCGAATTATAGCCTGCCTGATGAATAACGCACCCCTTCAGGGCGCGGGCGGATGGATTGCCACTCCGATACCCAGCCCGTTGGGCTGGGCTAAGGGATTTCGCGCCGTTGGCGCTGAAAAAGACAACATCCCGCAAACAACCAGCGCACACCATCATGTTTTGCGCCCCCTTTCTATGGGGAGATAAGCTAGGGGAAAGCGTTTGGCGCTCATGTCCGGCCTCCCTTATTGGTTTTTCGGAGGCGGGTTGCCCTGGGGAGAGGGCGATGAAGGAGGCTGGCTTGCAGGAGGCGCGGGAGCGGCCGGAGGAGGAAGAGGCGCAGAAGAAGGCAGCACGGCGCCTTGCTGGGGCGGCGCTGGTGGCTGGCCCGGGACGGGCGGCATCGCGACATATTGCGCAGGACCCCAATGTTGCAGTCCTGAATCTTTGGATATGGGAGGCATCGGCGGCGTTTTCGGTGGCTTGGGCGGCTTAGGCGGACGCGGAGGGCGTTCACGTTCCATGCGGATGAGGCAAAGCGCAAATCCCACCGCAAGTGCCACGGCGGAGGAAAGGGCCGCTGTGGCGAAGAGCCGTCCGGCGAATCCATCCGCCAAACTGGCGCCAATAAATGCCGCAAGTGTCACGATCAACCCCACGCTCAGACGGCGGCCTTTGCGCATGAGGCCGATCAAAACCACAAGTAAAACAAGCGCTTCCGCGCCCTGGAAGATCACCAGAGCCTTGCGGCGCCAATACGAGACCTCGATCGTCCCCACGCCGCTGAGTTTGCTGAACTCGTATTGCTGGCCTTCGCGGACGATGGGGATTTCCAGCGCGGACCCTTGAATTCTCGCCCGGCGTTCGGATTCGGTTTCCACCAAGTCATAGTTGGACGGAATCTGCGAAATGGGCGGATTGAGATCGGGCCGCGCAATGCCGCCCGCTGCGCTGGCGGGAAGGTCATTGAGCAATTTCTCCGCCGCCGGTTCGATCCACGGCGCAACACGCCCTGTTTCCTGGCGCATCGAGCCTGTGAACTTCAAATACCGGTAATTCATCGGCAGATAGAGTTTTCGTGTCATGCGCAATACCGGCATATTGAGCGGCTCGGGCGCATCGAACCGGAGCGAACCCCACATACTCAGTTTTCCGCCGGGCAGGGTTTCGCGCAGAATCAGCCGAACACGAAACGCCTGATCCGCCGATTCGGATTTGGTCAGTTCGATGAGGCGCGCGCCGTCGGACTGTCGCGTGGTCGAGCGCACGGGCACGCCGCGCACAAACGCCGCCCAGATTTCCATGCCCTTCGGCAGGCGGAGTTCGAGATATTGTTCGCGGTTGTTTTGCACCTCGAAGATCACCTCGTGAACCGCCTCGCGCTGATCGCTCAGCACGGTGTCGATATGCATGCGGCGAATGAGCGCGCCGAGCACGGTTTCGAGCTCGTGGCGGACGAGTTCGACCTCAAGCACGGCCTTGGCCGGTTCGAAGGTGCGGAACCCGAGAAACGCCGAGGCGAGCGAGGCCGGGAGTTCTTTGACGTCGCGCGCTTCCAGCCCTTCGGATTTCGAGACGCGCACCTCGAGGTTTTCGCCGCGTGACACGGCGATGAAACCCGTCTCGCGCGCCACGCGCCCGGCGATGACCTTCGGGATCGTGACCTTGAGCGGCTTTGCGCCTTCTTCGCGCGCCGGCAGAGGGGCCTCGAAAGAAACCCGCAACGGATACGGGCCAATCACGCGGCGTTGCAGGCGGATGGTCCAGGTCGTCAGTTCGGCGGCGTCCGCGCCAGGCGCTGGCTTGCCCGAAGCCGCGGAAGCAGAGGCGGCGGCGAAGGCAACGGAAGAGGAGGAGGAAGGATGCGAGCGGACCTTTTCCTTGATGTCCGCGCCGATGAACCGCACTTCCTCGCCCGCCGATGCGGGAAGCAGAAGTTGAAACTCATCCGTTGCGGAAAACTCGACGTTGTAGTTGAGCGTGGCGTCCACGCGGATGAGCGAGGGGTCGATCGAGGCAAGCAGGGCCGTTTCGCACGAAATGCGCGTGCGCTGGCGTTCGATGGCCGCCACGGCGCGCCATCCCGGCTTGAAGAATTTGTATCCGAGCGCGGGCGCGAGATCGGGCGACAGGAGCGGAGCGAGGCGGTCCTGCAGGGTGCGCACGTCGGCTGCTTCCAGGCCCGCCGCCTGCAATTCCGTTGCCCGCAAGGCCAGCGGCGCGGCCAGCACGACGCTTCCCGCGTCTTCCTCGGCGTCCACAACGGAAACGGGTTCCATCGCGATGGTTTTTTCCTCGGCGCGGCGGGGGCGCAACAGGCGCAAATCCATGTCGAAACTGCCATTTTGCTCGCCCCGGAAACTGACCTCGACGCGGCGGCCTTCGCGCCGGAATCCGGACACCAGATTCGATGGTCCGGCCTCGCGCAGGTCAAATCCCTCGGGGACGGTGAATGACACCTCAAACAGCCCGCGGTTGCTTGCCGTGATATGATGGCGTGTGTTCAGGCGGACGAATTCCTCGGTAACTTCATATAAAATCAGGCTTTCGGCGCGAATCCGCGGAGCAACGGGATGGCGGGAGATGGCGAGTTTCCATCCGGGCTGCGAAAACTCGAAGGCGCGCGCGCCCTCCGCCGCCGGGATAATTTCCAATCCATCGACCACCTCGGGCCACAGGGCGAGGCCGCTGACCGCTTCGATGCGCACGCGGCCTTGTTCGCGCCGGGCCGATGGAACGCGCAACTCGGGCACAACCACCCGCGCCGGGTCCGGCCCCGGATCGAGTTCCATATCGAGCGAGACGTCAAACGGCTCGGAAATTTCGCGGACGAGCGCCACGCGAATCAGCCCTGTCTTGTCCGGTTCGGTCCAGTCTTTCACAAACGGGCCGGAAATCCCAAGGATGCGCGTCTGCGGCGGCAATTGGATTTCGAGTGAACGAGCGGTTCCGGAAAGGAGTTCCGTTTTGATATTAGCGCGCATTTGCGCCGCGCTGGGCTGGATTTTCAGGAGGATGTCCTCATTCACGGCGAGGCGGGCTTCGGCGGCTGCGCCTTCGACCTTCACCTTTGGCGCGAAGGCCACGAAGATGCGTTCGCTCGAACCGCACGAGACTTGAATCTCATAGCCGGTGTTCGCCCGCGCGACCACCGTTGCCGGAAGCGTATCGCGCCGCGATTCGATGGTCATTTCCTCGGGAACATGCATCGTAAAACTCGATGCGGCGGCGCGCGGAACCACAAAATCCAAAAGGCGCGTGGGGCCTTCGGTTCGGATGCGAGTGGCCAGCCGCAGTTTCAGCGTTCGGCGGCCTTCGCCGCGCAAAATCACACGCAGGCCGTCGCCCGAATCCAGCGGCGCAAGCGAGGCGGGCGGACCTTCGACCGATACGCTCTCGACCGCCGCGCCGCGAAAAACCAGCGGAACCTCGATATTGTCTTTCGGGCGCGCCACGGCCTCGATCACAAACGTGGCTTCGAGGCGCGCCACGTCGTCCTTCATGTCCCCCGTGTAGGATGATTGCGCGATGGCGGCATAGGGCTTGAAGTCGGCGGATTCCGGCTGACCTTCCGCCCTGGTTTTGAGGCGCAGGAATTCGGCGTAAGGCAAAAGCACCGAATCGCCCGCCCCCAGGCGCGGCCCCACAGCGCGGTCATAAGGAACCAGCAAATACGAAGGCGGCGTTGGCGCGGGAGCAGCGTCGGGGGCGACGGCAGCAGGCGCCTCCCGGCTCGCGGGGGGCGCTTGAGGGGCTGCGGGCGCGTTCTGGCCCAGGGCCAGCCCGCTCATCCCAACGCAAAAAATGCAGAGAATCATCCAGCCAAAGTTGAATCGAAGCCGCATGAATCGAGTCCTCCGTTCGCGGGATTCCACCGACACTAAGGTTTGTCGCAAAATTATCTGATGGGGTTGCCCCAGCCCAGGCCGGGCAATCCGCGCGCCCATCCGCCTTTCGGAACCCATCTGTCCCATCGGTCTCACAGGTCCCACTGGTTCCATCCGTCTCATCCGGCGCAGTGCTGAATAGAAGTGAAACGCGCGCGGCAGGGCGTGCGCCAATCTCTAAAACAACCTGACAACCCATCCCCTCATTTTGTTCCCGCCCTATTCTTTTTCTATGACAGCGATGTATTGCGCCCCGCCGGATTCGATGCACTGGCGCAGCCGCCAGCCCGTGCCCGCGAGGATCGAGCGCATTTCGTCGCGCGAGACGAACAGATAATCGAGCCAGGGCGAGACGCATTCATGGTAGCGCACGCGCAGACGGAGTTGCCCGGACATGCGTCCGCGGCGGCGGTTGAGGCGGTGATAGCGCAAATGGGCTTTGTCGTTTGTTTGGTATGGATCGAGGGTTTGGGCGAGGATGAGGGCGTTGGTGTTTGTGACGGCTCGGAACCGTCCGAGAATCTGGCGCGCGCGGCGGAAACTCCCCATCAGCCCAAAATTGTTTCCCCACATAAGAATTGTGTCGAATCGCCCCAGGCTTGGGCCGATTTGCGTGATGGATAGAAGACGCGTGTTTGTCATGCCGCGCTCCTCGCACACACGAAGCGCCAGCGGAGAGATGTCGATCCCGAGGACCTCCAGTCCCCTCTTTTGAAAATGAAGTCCGATCCTTCCCGCGCCGCATCCAATGTCGAGCACACGCCCGCGGGCCAGGCGCAGCGCCTTTTTCTCGTAGGCGGGCCATTCCCTGGAGTCCGTTAAATACCAGCCCGAATACGAGTCGATGTAGCCGTCGTCGCGTTCGACGATTTCATCCGCCACTTCGCCGTGAAAGGCATCCCACAACATACGCCCGAATGCGTCTTGTTTTTCTGAAAGCCCCATATTTTGTGCCGCCTTTCCGTCAAACCGCGCAAAATCAATGGTCCATAGAAAGGCCGAAATCAACCCCAATGCAAAATCCACAATAGCGTTTCGGCGCGCCTGCATCTCGCCCGTGAATTACAAAGAGGGGAGACCTTTCTCCATTTGCTGCAAGCAGGATTATGCGCCTCTTTTCTGCGTCATACAGGCCGGCTGGAAGCTAAAAGGTTTCTTGGCTTTACATAAGGACCAGAAATGGAGTATTGTCCTTGTTTGGAAAATGGGGGGAAAGGCCTTTGCCTTCTTCCCTTGTATCCGCGCGCTCGCTTTCCCGCGGCGCGGCATGTCTCATGAGTGCATTTAGAGAGTCTGAAGGACAATGCCGATGAAACGAATCCAGGGTGCACCGATTTCCGTCCTGCTATGCGCTGCCTTTCTGGCGGCCTGGGCGGCATCCATTCCGGGCCAGCAGGGCGCGCCGCCTGCCAATAATCCGCCCGTTCCAGGCGCGGCCGCCGTTCCTGCCGCTCTCGCCGCCGAAGCGACCGCCACCCCAGGTTCTGGCGCCATGCCGAAAATGGTTTTCGAGAAAACTCAAATCGACCTCGGCAAACTGGTGGAGGGTCCGCCGGTCGAATTTCATTTCCCCTTTTCCAATCAGGGCAGTGGCGATTTGACGATATTTGAAGTGCAAAAATCCTGCGGCTGCACCCGCGCCGAAGCCTTGAAAAAGGTTCTCAAACCGGGCGAATCCTCCGAAATTCAGGGGGAATTCAATACGGTGGGCCAAATCGGCCCCCGCACGAAGACCATCACCATTGTATCCAACGATCCTGCGCAGCCCAAACTCACGCTTCGTTTTGACGCCAATGTGGAGCAAAAGGTCAAAGTGGAGCCGCACGGCGTATATTTCCGCGACGTTGGCATTGCTGAAACGACGTCCCAGACAATCCGCCTGACGAATGTGAGCGGCAAACCCATGCGCGTAACGGGCCTTCGTTCTTCTCTTGCCGCCGCTTCCGCGCGTGTGGTTTCGCCCGCCGCGCCTGCGGAATCCGGCCAGCCCGCGGTTCAGAGCCTTCCCGTTGCGGATGACAAAACTCCCATTGTTATCGAAGTCTGCTACAAAGCGCCTGAAGTCACCGGGCCATTCTCGGGACAGCTTGTAATTTCAACCGACTTGCCGGACAAGCCCACCATCGACGTCAGCATGAACGGCGCGGTCTCTGGCGACATTCTCGTCATCCCAACCACAGTGTATTTCGGCATGGTTCGCGCAGGGGAATTGCCCTCGCGGAGTTTCACTATCCGCAGCCGCTCGAAAATTCCTTTCGAGATTACTCGTATCGATACGGAAGGCGTCGATCTGGAAGTTACAAGCGAGCCGATTCCGGACTACGCGGGCTACAAAATCCAGGCGCGCCTCAACCGCGTTCCCGATCAGTCGGAACGCATGTTCAAGGGACATATCCGTATTCACACGACACATCCCAAGCAGCCAGCGGTGGATGTCGGCGTGACGGGCGTCAAGGCGCCGCCAGGGCTTCCACCGCCCGTCTCGCGCCCGGTCAATGACTTGAAACCCCAGCAAGAGGGGGTTGCCGTTTCGCCGCCCACTCCAGCGCCCAATCCTCCCGCGTCGCATTCGGGGCAGTAATGCGCCAGGCCAAATTGGTTCCGATCCAAGCGGTGATGCTCGCCGCCCTTGCGTGCGCGGCCGCTGCGGTCCATGCCTCGATTCGTCCGATAGTCATTCATCGGCTGGAAGCGGCGCGCGCGGCGGAAGCAAGGCGGGCCTCTGGACCCAATGAAGCCAGGGCCAGTGCCACGAACCCCCGAGCCGTAGGATCGAGTTCGGGCGCGTCCGCGAGCGCGCCATCTGCCAATACCATCAGCGAGGACCCATTTCGTCCCATTGCGCTCGAAGATGCCCGCGCGCTATTCAATAACGGCAGGGCGATTTTTGTCGATGCGCGCCCGCGCGAGGAATACGAAGCCGGGCATGTGGCGGGCGCATTCTGGCTCCCATTTGAGGCATTTGCGGCCGGGCGGCCCCGCGTCCTCGATTTGCTTTCGGCGGAAGTTCCCCTCGTGATTTATTGCGAAGGGGGCGATTGCCACGTATCGACGCAAGTGGCGGAAATGCTGGCCGATTACGGATTCCGCGACCTGCGGGTTCTGACTGATGGCTGGCCGGCCTGGAAAACAGCCCAGCTGCCCGAGGAAACAGGCCCCGCGCCCGTAATGCCCTGAACCAGCCCGCTGATTTGCATGTCCTTAACAAGCAGCCACGAAGGCGCAAAGACACAAAAAAAAGAACGTGGTTTTCCTTTGTGTCTTCATGTCTTTGTGGTGACAACTCTTTTTCATTTCCGCGCCCATGATCCGAATTCACAACGTCTCCAAGCAGTTCCGCCTCTACAGCCGCCCGAGCGACCGGATTTTGGAATGGATTGGCCGTTCGCCGCGCCATCGCGTGTTCTGGGCGCTCAAGGACCTGAATCTCGACGTCCCGAGCGGGCGCAGCATGGGCATTATCGGCCCGAATGGAGCGGGGAAATCCACGCTTCTGAAAATCGTCACCGGAACCCTGGCGCCTACCACCGGGACCATCGAGGCGCGGGGGCGCGTGGCGGCGCTGCTCGAGCTCGGCACAGGTTTTCACGCCGAGTTCACCGGGCGCCAGAACGTGCGCGTGAACGCGCGCCTGTTGGGCCTTTCGCCCGAGGAAATCGCCGCCCGCGAACCGGAGATCATCGCCTTTAGCGAACTGGGGCCGTTCATCGACCAGCCCATCCGCACCTACTCGTCGGGCATGGTGATGCGCTTGGGATTCAGCATCGCCGCCGCCGTCGATCCCGACGTGCTCATCGTGGACGAGGCGCTGTCGGTCGGCGATGCGCATTTCTCGCAGAAATGCATCCGCCGCATCCGGCAATTCCGCGAAAAGGGCGCAACGATTCTCTTTGTCTCGCACGATCCGGGCGCGGTTCTTTCGCTGTGCGATGAGGCCGTTTTGCTCGATGCCGGCATAGTGGCGGCGCGCGGCGAACCGCAAATGGTTCTGGAACAATACAACGCGCTGCTTGCGCGCCGCGGCGAAGGCAATGTCGAAATGACCGTCCGATTCGCCGCGCCCGCCGATGGAGGCGCATCGGGCGAGGAGGCCGCGCGGCGCTCGGGCACATTCCAGGCGCTTGTGACGGGAGCGCGGTGGCTGGCGGCGCCTGGGGGCGGATGCGCCTGCGCGCAGAACCCGCGCGCGCCTTTGCAGACGCTCGTCAGCGGACAGCGAGCTGTGCTCGAAATCGACGTCCTTTTCCTTGCGCCCGTGTCGGATCCCACTGTGGGATTTCTTATCCGCGACCGCCTCGGACAGGATATATACGGATCGAACACACGCCGCCGAGGCATCGCTCTTGGGAATTTCCAACCTGGCGAGAGGCTGCGCCTGCGCATCGAGATGGAACTCCCGCTCGGATATGGCGATTATACGCTCACGACGGCTGTTCACCGCGACGAAACCCATCTCCAGGAGTGCTTTGACTGGACAGATCGCGGCCTGTCGTTTCACGTCGCGTGGGATTCTGCAAATCCAGGTTATGGTCTGATCGGACTGCGCCCGGAGTGGGAAACGCAACGTTCGGACGCCGCCGAATTGGCAACCGCCGGGGCGCTCGACAAGGTGTTTCGCGGCCTGCCGGAATCTTTCGCCGCAGATTGCGGGGCGGGCGCCGTGGGAGAAAGCGCGATCATTCCGCCGCCATTCCTTCACGGTTTTTATGGAGTGGAACACGATGGGGCGGGACGGGCGTTTCGCTGGACTTCGGAGGAGGCGATTTTTGTGGCGCGCGCCTCGGGCGGAGGCGAAATCGTCCTTCTAGCCGCCGCCTGGGGCCGGAGCAGCGTCGGGGAGGATGCACCGCCAACCCCGAGCCAGGGAGCAGACTCTACGGTCACGGCGACCACAGCGACTGCCGCGAAGGCGAAGGTGAAAGTGTCGTTGCATTGCTTTGATCGCGACCTGGGCGAGCGTCTTCTTGATCCTGCTTCGGAAACCGAATTGCGATGGCGTCTGCCGGATGACATCGCCAAGGCGCCGGCCCTCTATCGCATTCGGATTCATCCGGCGATTCACGAGAAAGGCGCGCCCGGCGGCCAAACGTCGAATGCGGTCCGCGCCTCCGCCGTTGCTGGCGCCGCCGCCGCCCGCCGCGTTCTTGGCATTGCAGTCCTTGGCATTCGCTCCTATCCGAAATAGCCAGCGTTCCGAATTCAAAGGGCGCCACACGGCCGGAGGTCCTCCCAATTTATGCCCCGCTACGATGCGCGCCAACTCCTTGACAACATCGAACGCCTGACAGCCTCTGCCGCGGATTCTGGCGCGAGTTCAGGCGCGAACCCCGGCGCGCTGCCCAGTCCGCGGCTGGATGCGCCTCAGGCCGCGCCATCGTCGTTTTCCTCCCAGTCCAGCCCGCCTTCCCCCTCATCGGCTCCCTTGCCCGCAACGCCGGTGTGGGACGCTTTGGGGCTGACGATTCTTCCCTCGATGCGCCAGCACATGCGCGTGGACAAGGTGCCGGAAGACGCGCGCATGGCCGCGTTCAAAAAGGCAATTATGCGCGCGCTGCGGCTGGTCAGCGGACCCCAGGCGGCATACAATCACTTTGCCATTTCGGCCATCGAGGTCCTGGCGCAACACCTCGACGCGCTTCGTGGCCGCGTGGAAGCGGATGCGGTGGAGCGGATGCGCCTGGCGGAATCGCTTGGCGCGAGAATCGACTCGCTGGCCGGGATGCAGGAACAGCTGGGCAAGGGCATCGAGGAGGTGTCTGGGCGCGTGCAGGCGGCGCACGATTCGATTCGCGATCAGGCAAATTCGATATGGAAATCGCTGGAGGAACGGGACAAGCGCGCCTCGGACCAGGCGCGCGCCGCATCGGATCAGGCGGCTGCCCTTTGGAAAGCCATCGAGGGATGCAGCGCGCGCGATAAGGACTTGTGGAAGGGCATCGAAGACGCCAACGCGCGCATCGGTGAATTGCATCAGTCGATCCAGGACCGTTCGGATGCGATTTGGAAAGGCGTCGAGGGAAACACCGCGCGCGCGGCGCAATTGCGCCAGTCGCTTGATGAGCAGGCGCAGGCGCTGTGGAAAGGCATCGAGGACGCCAATGCGCGCGCAGCGGATTTTTACAAGTCGCTGGAAGATGGCGCGAGCGCCCTGTGGAAAAGTCTGGCGGAGCGCGGCGACCAAATGCAGCGGCAACTCGAAGGAATTCGCGCCTGCCATGCTTCGATCTCGGCGCTCGATGCCGCGCTGCGCGAGTTGCGCGCCAAATTCCTCGCGCTCAATGAGGAAGTTGTCCAACTGCGCGAGGAGGGCGGCGCGGTTTCGCGCGCGGCCGCTTCCGAAGCGCCGATGCCGTCCGCCCCGCTGGCGTGCGAGCCGCAATTTGGGGGGCGCGAATCAACGCCGCCATCCGCCGCCGCGCCACCCGAGGGGGCAGACGCCGCTGATTCGCTGGATAGCCTGTATCTGAGGTTTCAGCGGCAATTCCGCGGCGACGAGGCGATGTTGCGCGAACGCCAGCGCGCCTACGTCGAGCGGCTGGAAGCGTGCTTCGCGGCGCCGGCAACGGACGAGAAATCCGCGCCGCGGCCGCCAAGGCGCATTCTTGATCTGGCGTGCGGCGATGGGATTTTCATTGAACTCCTGCGCGAACGTCGGGGATGGGACGCGCTTGGAGTCGATCTCAATCGCGCGCTGGTGCGCCTTGGACGCGAGCGCGGCCTGCCAATCGAATACGGCGATGCGTTTGCGTTTCTCGATGCTCAGCCCGCCGCCAGCTGGGACGCCATCAGCGCCCTGCAATTTGTCGAACACCTGGAAATGCGTGATCTCATGCGGCTTTTCCGCGCGATGCGGCGTGTGCTGCGCCCGGGCGGCGTCTGCCTTGTCGAAACCCTAAACCCCCACACGATCCTTGCGCACAAATGGTTCCACCTCGATCTCACGCACCGGCGGCTGATTTTCCCCGAGGTGCTGGAGATGATGTTCGAGACGGCCGGACTCGAAATGATCGAGTGGCGGGCGGTGTCGGATCCCGCCGCGCACGAACGCTTGTCCGAGGCGGGGCTGGAGGGCGCGGCGCGCGAGAATGCGGCGCGGCTGAACGCATTTCTCTTCGGCCCGCAAGACTATTACGCCCTGGCCCGCAAACCGTCGCGGTAAAAATTTTCTATTCCAAGGTCTTTGCTTCCTGCGCGCGGATGGTTTCATTTTCGCTGGCGCGGATTTGCCCTTTGATCCGCCGGAAATACTCGCCGTTCATCTCGATGACTTTTTGTTCCAGCAACAGCGGATTCTCACGGTATTCGCGCGAATGGCTCATCTCGCGGACGGTCTCGGGCGCGATGTGTTTCGCCCCGGTCAGGTGGTAAAGCATGTTCCAAAACAGCCGCTCGGCCCAAGGCACCTCTTTCATAAGAGGTTTCTTATTTACCAGTTCCGATGTGGGATACACCACCAGGCTGAACGTCTCGACGCGGAACGGGGGATGCATGTCGAGGAGCAATTCGAGCGTCTCGCGCCGGTCGTCTTCCGTTTCGTAGGGCGAATCGGAGATCAGGTCGATTTGCACGAGTTCAAAAGGAAATCGCGCGAGCCACTCGGTCATCTGGATGACCCGGTCGCGGTGCAGCGGGCGGTCATACACTTCGCGCGAGGCGCGCGGGCTGCCTGTTTGCAGGCCGATGCCTGTGCGCGTCAGCCCGGCGCGCCAAAGCGCCTCGAGCATCTCCAAATCCGTCGTCAGCGGATGCACATAGCCGGTAAATGTGATTGCGCGCGGCTTCATGCGCCGTTCCCATTTTTCCGCAAATTCCATGATCCACGGCTTTTGAATCGCGAAAATTTCGTCGTGAATCACAAAGTGCTTCATGCCGTTTTCCGCGATGCGTTTCTCCACTTCCGCCAGGACGTTTTCCACCGAGCGCCGCCGGATGCGGTGATAGCCTTCGCCCATCTTGTTGATGACCGAATGGATGCAAAACGAGCATTTGTATGGGCATCCGCGCTCGGTGAAAATATAGAGATGATTTTGAATAAATCCGCGCGGGTCCTTGAATTTGTGATCCACGCGGTCGTCGTCGATGAGGACCTCGTTTCCGGCATAAATCGGGAACGCGAGCGAATCGAGATCGTCCACGAAAGGCGCTTTGGCGCCGCGCCACACTTCTCCCTCGCGCACGAACCACAGCCCCGGCACGTCGGGGATACCGCCGCGCAGATATTCTTCGATACGCTCCATAAACTCGACAGCGGGCGCTTCGCCCTCGGCCGCGCACAGGATGTCTGGCACGGCGAGCGGATCGGCGGCGCGGCCCGTTTGCGGATCGGCGCGCAGTCCGCGCAGGCAGTCCTCGGGACAAACCATGCAATGAATTCCGCCCCACAAGACGGGGAGTCCGGGCAGGCGCTTGTGGATTAGGCGCGTGACGCGGCGCGCGATCTCCACTGTGACGCCAAACATCGAAATCCCCACCACGTGCGGATCGTAGTTCTCGATTTCCTCGATCAGAAGGTCCAGTTCGCGTTCGGTGATCCGGCTCGGGTAAGGGACGTAAAGCACCTCGCCCGGATGCTGGAAGGGGACATATTGGATATCGGCCTGGAGCCGGCGCAGGGCCTCGTGTTTCTCGAAATCGGCGGTGGGGACGGCGACGCAGCGGAGTTCCTTGAGATGGATGAATTTTACATCATGCCCGGCCCGCGCGAGCGCCCCCGCTACATAACGCGGTCCCGCCGCGCCGGGGTTGTAGGTGGTAATTATCGCCATGCGCGATTTCATGGAAAAACAACCCTATTGCCGCCCTCAGCGCTGGATTTCCACTTTGTAAGAGGCAAAGAGGCGGTCGCCCGCATCGCCCAGGCCCGGGATGATGTAGGCGTGTTCATTGAGGTGCGAATCGAGCGAAGCCACGTAGATGTCCACTCCGGGATGATCAGCTTCGATGCGTTTCGCTCCCTCGGGGGCGGCAATCAGCGCCAGAACAGTGATTCGCGCCGGATTGGCTTTGCGGATCAGGCTGACCGCCGCGCTCATCGACCCTGCGGTGGCAAGCATCGGATCGACAATGAAAATGAGCGAACCAGCCATTTCGCGCGGCATGGATTGATAATAGACCTTCGGCTCGAATGTGGCCTCGTCGCGATACATTCCGATGTGCGCCACCGAGGCCGTGGGAATGAGATCGAGCATCCCCTGCACCATGCCCAGCCCCGCGCGCAGAATCGGGGCGATGACGATGCGCGATGGCTCAAGCGTTTCGCCTGTGCATTTGGCGATAGGGGTTTGGACCTCGATGGGAGCGGTGGAAAGATTGCGCGTCGCCTCATAGGTAAGCAGAAGCGTGAGTTCGCTCACCAGTTCACGGAATTTCTTCGGGCTGGTATCGACGCTGCGCAGGATGCTGAGTTTGTGGCGCACGAGCGGGTGATCTACGACATGAAGGGCCATGCGGAGTGCCTCGGGTCGAAGAGAATGGGAGTGGGCGTGCGATGGAGAGAAATGCGAGCACGCGCGGGCAAAATCACAAGCACAAATAGAGCGCTTGCGGGGGGGGGCGTGGCGCGGGCGCAAGCGCAGGCGCGCAGGCGCATTTGCCGCAAGGGCAAAGGGCGCAAATAAAACCACTTGGCGTCCCCTAACCCTTCAGTGTCCATGCGGCTTCAGGCGCGGTCAAGCCCGGTGGATGGCCATGAAAAATGCGGATAATTTTTCCTGGCGGGCGCCGGGCATTTCCCAAACAAAAAAGGAGCCAGTGCGGAGCCTGGCGATCCCAATCAATAGTGCGTGATGGCGTGATCGTCGGCTGGCGAGGGGGTGCCATTCGTCTCGATCGAGCATCGCGGCAGCGATCCTATCGCCCGGAGTGTGTAGGTTCCGCCTCTGGGGCACACGGGCCGCTGGCCTTTCATCTCTCGCAGCACCGCATCCCACGAGATTGTGCCCACGGTTACTTCGCCGCGCGAGGCGATGGCCCGCTTGGCCGATTCGAGACGCCTCAGGTTTTGGCGGCATATTTCCGCCGCCTGCAAGTCCGCCGCCGTGGGCTGTCCGGACTGCGCCACCTGATGGAGTTTCGCTTCCATCTGATAGGTTTCGTGAATGATATGGCCGCGGACATTGTGCCAGTTCAAAACCCCCGTGGCAAATGCCGCCACCAGAGCGCCGGCGACAATCAATAGCAGCAAAAACCGTGATCGGGACATTTCAGGCCGCTCCTTTTCCCTCCCGTTCCATGCAATAAAGATAGGAAAGGAAGCCATCACGCGGCAACTCAAGAAAACAACAAGCGCCCTCAACGCCGCTTGACCGATTCGCCCGCCGCGCCTGTAATGTGCATTGGCATGTTGTTTTTCCGGCGCGCGGCCTGCTTTTTCACCAATGCGCGCGCCATCGCCTGAAAAATCAGAGGAAGGAGCCTCTTGTCATGCGCCCTCGATTCCTTAAAACCACGCTGGCCTGCCTGGGCCTCGCCCTATGCACCGCCTGGATCGGCAGCCTCAGCGCGCAGGCCGCGCACGTCGCTTCGCCAAACTACATTCCGTCGGAGGCGGCGGCGGTTTTTTCCGTGAATGACGTTCCGGGGCTGTATGGCGCCATCAAGCAGACTCCCCTCTATATGGCGCTGAAAAACCTTCTCAATCAAGAGACCCTGCGCAACGACCCCGAGTTCGGACAGTTCCTCAAAGACAAAGAGGCCATGGAAAAGAGCATGGGCCTTTCGCTCGAACCCGATTCGCTTTTCGGGGACCTGTTGCGCGGCGTGGACGTGGTTCGCGCGCAGCGGGCGAGCGGACAGGAGGATTCGGACCTTCTAGTGATCGCGAAATTCAAAAGCGCTGAAGTCGCGGGCAAATTCATGAAGCACATCGAGGAACAAGCCGCGAGTCCCGATGAGTCGGAAACGTCCGCCGCCAGCCAGTCGAGCGATTCGGCGGCTGGGGCAGCGTCCGCGTCCTCGCCGACTCCCGCTCCGCCGACGCCGACGCCAAAATCCCTGCAGCGCCAGGAAATTGCCGGAACCAGCGTGCTTGTGGTTCCCGGCGACGGCCTGTGGGTTTGCACCAAGGGCGATACGCTGATTGCGGCTTCGAGCGCGGGCATGATGACCAAGGCGCTCGGCCCAAAATCCGCCGGCGACTTCATGCAGCGCCCGGCAGTGCGCGAGGGGCTGGAGGCGCTCGGAAATCCTTCCAAGGCGCAGGTGTTCTTCTTCGCGGATCAATCCGGCTCGCCCAGTTCGCTTCTGGGCGCGCTTCCCGTGGGGGAATTACAGGGTGAGAATGGCCAATTCAAGGTTGTCGGCGTAGTCACAGCGGCCGCGGATCATATCGACCTGAAATTCCACGTTCCGCCTTGCAAAGCCGACGCGCAAGCCCTGCAGGAGGCGGCCAAATTTCCGCCTTCCGCCATGCAAATCCGCAAAACCGTTCCGGAATCCGCCATGCTTTCGGTGGCCTTCAATGCGCTGGATGGAGCGGCGATTTACGACAAAGCCTTGGCGGGCGCCAATGCAACCCAGCAGCCCGATCCTTCGCAGGGCATGCTGGCCACGATTCTCAAACCGCAACTGACTCAGCTCGTGTCACTCGAACCAAAACTCGGATTCAAAATCAAAGACGACCTGCTGGCCTCGATCGGGCCGGAGGTCTTGCTGACCATCGACACGCTCCAATTCAACATCATGAATTCCAATTCGCCCCTGACAGTGGATGCGACGCTGGGGCTGCAAGTCCGCGACCAGGCGAAGGTCTCGACTTGCCTGGACAAACTGGAGAAATACTTGCTGGAACAGGCAAAAACCATGACGCCGACCGCTGCTCCCGGACAGTCAGCCCCGCCCGCGGCGCCAACGGCGATGAACGCAATCGCGGTCGGAAATACCAAAGGCAAATTCCTTGCCCTGGTCCCGCAGAGCGAGCAGGGAATCGGGTGGGTCAATCTGGATGGGATGCTTGTGATTGGAACCACGGAACGCGCCTTGCAGCGCGCGGCCAAAGCGGCCTCGGGCGCGGAACCCTCGCTGCCCTCTTCGGCCAAATATCAAAGCGCACAGGCCTATTTCCCCGCGAAGTCCAACATTGAGGCGATGGTCAGCGTCCGCCCCATTACGGACCTCGCCACCACCATCAGCATGATGGCTTTTGGCGGACGGATGCAGGGCGAAGAGGCGATGATGATGCAGGCCGGTCTCGATATCCTTCGCTCATTTGATAAGTTGATGCTCTCTGTTTCGGTATCGCCCAAAGGCGATGCCGTCGGCGCAGTGGCGCTGACGTTCTAGCGCGCAAAGACTGAAGAAAAGCCGCTGAAAACCGAACGTCGCGGCTGGGAAAATCTCTCTACCCGTCCTCCCGCGAAAGTTGAAACAACGCCAGAAATGTAAGCGGTTACGTGAAAATTTTTATTCCCTGGAACTCCATCCCGCTATTGAGAGGATGACGCGCACATGCAACGCCCGGATGCTTCTCACATTCGCCAAATTCATGTGGTCTCGAACACGCACTGGGATCGCGAATTCCGCCGTTCGCTTGAACGCACACGGCGGATGCTTCTCGAAATGCTCGATGTCACGCTCGATATTCTCGACCGCGATCCGGCGTATCATTCGTTCACGTGCGATGGACACTGCATCCTCGTCGAAGACTACCTCGAAATGCGCCCCGAACGCCGTCCGCTGGTGGAGCGCCTGGCGCGCGAAGGGCGGCTGCTGCTCGGACCGTGGTTCACGCTGCCCGAGGTGCTGAGCATCGGCGACGAGGCCTTGGTGCGCAATTTCCTCTGGGCGCAAAAGGCCTGCCGCCGCCTCGGCACGCGCCCCATGCCGGTCGGCTATACGCCCGCCTCGTGGGGACAAACCGGCCAGCTGCCGCAGATCATGGCGAGTTTCGGCGTCGATCACCCGATGTTTTACCGCGGCATCAGCCACCACGAAGCGCCGGCGGAATTCTGGTGGGAAGCGCCAGACGGCACACGGCTGCTGGCGTCGCGTTTCGCCCTTTATGCGCGATACAACTGGTATTACCTCGTGCATCGCGTCGTGACGACGGGCAAGGCGTTTGACAAAGTGTATGACTGGGCGGCGCACGATGAAACGCCCATGCGCATCGCCGATGGCCTGGCGGGCGTCGATGCGGCGTTCCGGCTGCTCAATCCCGAGGACCGTTACGACCGCTCGAAACTTGCTGCCGCCATCGAGGAAATGGTGCGCATGGAGGGGCCGCACTTCACGACGCCGCATTTCCTCGCGATGAATGGGCACGACATCTCGGTGGCGTTCCCGCGCGAAAGCGAAGTGATTCGCGACGCGAACGAGGTGCAATCGCGCTGGCCCGTGCGCCACACGAACCTGATGGAATACTGGGCGCAGGTGGAAAAATCCGTGGACGCCGAGGCGCTGCCGGTGCTGCGGGGCGAGCGGCGTTCGGCGCTGAAGGAAGGCATGTGGACGTATCTGCTGCCGGGAAGCGTTTCGGCGCGGACGTATCTCAAACAGATGGATTTCGAGACGCACAACCGGCTGGCGGGGCGGGCCGAACCGCTGGCGGCGATGGCGGCGTCGCTCGGCATGGAGTATCCGCGCGCGTATCTCGACCGCGGCTGGCGGTTTTTGCTCTCGAACCACACGCACGACGCCAACGGCGGATGCGCGCCCGACCGCGTTTGCGAGGACATGGAATTCCGCTACCGGCAGGCGCAGGATTGCGCGGACATCGCCGTCGAGGACGCAATGGCGCATGTGGTCCGCAATCTCGCGCCGGGAAAAGCCGGGGGTGAAGAAAGGGCGAAAGAACCTGAATGGCGGCTGGTGATTTTCAATCCGCTGCCCCAGGCGAGGCGCGAGATCGTCGAGGCGGAAATCGAACTGCCCGCCAGCACGCGCGCCAAATCGCTTGTGATTCGCGATCCGCAAGGGCGTGTGAGGCCGTATCAGATCATCGAACAAGGCGCGTCGGGCGCGTTTATCGACTCGATCTGGGAAGTCCCGCGCATCTCGAACACGATCCGATTCCACGTGCTGATCGACGTCGAGGACATTCCGCCCGTCGGCTACACGACGCTCACCATCGAGCCGTCGCAAAAAGTCAACCGCTGCCTGGGGACGATGGCGCGGAACAACGGGCGCCTCGCCAACGAGTTTATGATTCTTCATGTAGCTGGCAATGGCGCCATCGGAATTTATGAAGACAAGTCGCATTTTAACAGCATGAAGTTGAACCTCTTTCGCGACCAGGGAGAAGTGGGAACGGCCTGGTTCCATTCAGCGCCCACGTTCGATGAAATCATATCGAGCGAGGGATGCGCCGCGCAGTTGGCGGTTGTGCAGGACGGCCCGCTTCAAGCGACGCTGCGCGCCACGATCACGATGGAACTCCCCGCCGAGGCTGTGGGCGAACGGTCGCGCTCGCCGCGGCGGATTCCACACGTCATCGAAACGTTTTACACCATCCGAAAAGGCGATCCGGTCATTTCGATTCGCACCGTGCTCGACAACCAATCGCGCGATCACTGGCTGCGGGTTCTTTTCCCGCTGGAATTTGACACATTGGAAAGATATTCGTATGCTGACAGCCATTTTGACGTGGTGTGCCGCCCAGTCGATGTTCCTTGCAGCTCGGATTGGGTGGAGCAGGCCGTGGGGACGCATCCGCTTCGGACGATGGTTGACGTTACGCAGACACCAATCCTTGACAGAGTGGGGAAGTTAAGCGTTTTCACGAATCCGAAAAAGAATGCAAGAAGGGTAGCGGAGCAGATCAACAAACGCGGTTTGAGTGTCTTCACAAAAGGGCTTTTTGAATATGAAATTCTGAACTTGGACAAGAGCCAGGCCATAGCCATTTCGCTCCTGCGCGCGATGCGGATCAAGTTGCTCGTGTCCGAGGAAAAGAAACAGGAATTGCCCGATCAGGGGCCGCAATGCCTCGGACCGCAGGAGTTTCACTACGCGCTCTATCCGCACCGCGGGGATTGGGACCAGGCGTGTTCGCTGGCGCAGGCGCGGCGATGGGCGACGCCTGTGCGTGTTGTGCAGGCCGGACGCGGACACGGCACGTTGCCCGCATCGCATTCGCTGTTTAGCGTCAATCGCCAGGACGTCGTTGTGACGGCTGTCAAATGCGCGGAGGAAGAACCGGAAACCGCCGGCACCCCAACGGAAAAAGGCAACGCCACCGCCAGCGCACCCGCGATCATCGTGCGGATGTTCAACCCCACCGAAGAAGCGCGCGAGATGCGTATCACCTGGCA
Organism: uncultured Candidatus Sumerlaeota bacterium; assembly: GCA_964446285.1. GTDB lineage: Bacteria > Sumerlaeota > Sumerlaeia > SLMS01 > CAYUNT01 > CAYUNT01. The sequence continues at coordinate 28,596 of CAYUNT010000006.1, forward strand.
TCGCCCGCCGCGATCCGCGCGCCTGGTTCGGCTCGACGAATCGCCGCAGCCCGACGCTCCCGGCGCCCTCGCGCCGCCCGCGCTCGATGGGCGCGAGATCGTTTTCACTATTCCGAAAAAGAAAATCCTAACACTGCGTGTGGAGGAATAGGGCAGACGCCGCTCTGATATCGAACCGAATACTTATTGGTGTGTCGCAAAAATGGGACCAATAGGACCAATGGGACGAATGCGACAATTATCGATAAAGATTCACACTGTTTGGTTTTCAATTCAGCATGATACCAAACTGGTGATAAAACAGCGCGTGCCTTCACCGGCAATTGTCCCATAGGTCCTATTGGTCCTATCGGTCCTATTGGTCCTATCGGTCCCATTGGTCCTATCGGTCCCATTTTTACGGCGCGCCGGCAGGCATTCGGGCTGGCGGCGTCCAGCCTCTTCCTTTCCCTCAGCGCCGCTGCGGAATCGGCTGTTTCAAAATCAGATCATCCAGCCGCTCGCGGACTTTGTTATAGGTTTGCGGTTCCGCGCCGCCCCAGGGAGGATCGTCCTTCCACGGAACGCAATGCAGAACATTCGATGTGATGTCGTCATAGGCCATGCCGCTTGATTTTTCCAGGACCCAGAGGCGTTTGTAATCCTGCACGCCCTGGCGCAACCCCTCCATCCACAGCGACATCGTGTGGCCCGGATACATGCGCGAGCAGACGTTGTCTCGCCACGGATTGGCTTTTCCGTATTCGCGCAGCGAGTAGAATGCCCACCCATCCAACTTCAGCCGCCACGCCAGCCAGGGCGTTTGCCTGCCGCCGCGCCGGGGTTTGATCTGGCTGAATTCCACGGTGTAGAACCACGATGAGCGCCCGGTTTGCTTTATGGCGCGCATGAACTCGGGCATCCGCAGATACGCCTCATACGGGCACCAGACATCCACGAGGTTGCTGAGCGGTTGAATCATGTTTTCCGGCGTGCAGATTGCGCCTTCGCCCGGATCGTAGCCTGGGTTGGCGTAAAAGCGCGCGTCTTTCCAAAGCCGCCGAATCCGGATCATCCAGGCCGCATAAGCCCACGCGACTCCGTCCGAGGGTTCATCGTAAATGTCGATGGCCCATTCCTCGGGGCGGAGTTGGAGACGCTGCACCGCGTCCTGGATCGGTTTCAGGTTTTCCAGAATTTCGCTGTCTTCGCACTCAAGCGAGCGGCCATTGGGCTGGCTGATGGGAAAACTGAATCGGAAAAAGCGAAATCCCACGCGGCGAAGCATGTCCCAGTTGTCGTAATAGCCGCAGGCGTTGATGCCGTAATCGCGCGCGAGGCGGGCCAGTTCCTCGTCCTCTTTGAAGGTGCTCCAGGTGTGGCCGAGGATCGGATTGTCTTCGGGCAATTCCTGGGGATGAATTTCAACCTGGATGGGAATTCGGACGGGCGGCGTATTGCGCGGCGCGGCGATAGACAACACAATCGCGCCCCTTTTCGTTCCTGGCCCCAGGGTATGCGTTTTGACGGTCAACACAATCAACGCGGGCTGCCCCGCCCGAAGCGCCAGTTGCCGCGGAAAATCCTGGATCGTTTCCCAATTCCTGACATCTGCGGATAAATCGCCCAGGCTCGCGGGATTTTTGAAAAGCGGGTCGAAACGCCAATCCGTTTTCCTCCCGTGGGTGCTGTGGCGCACTTCGCCCGCGATGCGCATCTCCAGTGTGCCGGACAATTCCGCGTCGCCTTCGAAGCTGGCCGCGAGGGCGGCGTCTTGCGGCGATCGCAACCCCACACCCGCGATCAGCCAGTCGTTGCGAAATCCCCTCAGATGAATTTCCGGATTGGGCGGCGCGGACTCGGGAAAATCGCCCGGATCGCATAATTCAAACGGACAAACGCTGAACACCTGGAGTTTTTCTTCCGCGGACTGCGAAATCATAGGAAGCAAGGCGAAAAGAACTATCCACCCTGCCCCACTGCTTTGACGGCAATTGCCAGGAATCATTGCCAGCCGCCTTTCGTGACATTCAACAACTCCGCGCATTGTGTTACCGCGCGCCATCCGCGCCAAGCCGCATTTCCCCGCCGCGCCGATCTCCGCACATGGTCATAGCCTGCGTTACCCATATCCGAGCGCAGGATATATTCAAGGCAGCATGAAAACTCTTCGCGCAAAGAGAATCTTGGACGAGACGTCCAAGCCACCGGCAAACGCAGTGCATGATGGCAGCGTGTGAAGCTGGTGGCTTGGGCGTCCCGCCCAAAAAACTCATGTCACTGTAAGAAACTGCCGTCTTGAACGATTCCCGAATTCGCGCAAGGCGATTGCCAGCGATCTGGAAGGTCCATTTGACTTTTGAGGCACAATGCGCATCAATTCCTTTCGCGCATTCGCATTCATCCGCCCGTGCGGGATTCATGCGGGTGGATGCGCGTGCCGGGAAGTTGCCCGGGCCTCCCCCCACCGCGCGCGAAACCGATTCGCGGTCCATGCTCTTATTCATATTTTTGCCATTAAATAACTTCACCAAGGATTCCGCCGGATGAAAATTCACGAATACCAGGCCAAACAAGTTCTCGCCGGATATGGCGTTCCGATTCCAAAAGGCGCGGTGGCCCACACCGTGGACGAGGCTGTGGCCGTTGCCGCATCGCTGGGCGCATGGCCGCTCGTGGTCAAGGCGCAGGTCCACGCTGGAGGGCGCGGCAAGGCGGGCGGCGTAAAGGTCGTCCGCAATGCAGATGAACTGCGCGCCCGCGCCGCCGACATCCTCGCGCTCACGATCAAAGGCCAGCGCGTGCGAAAAGTCCTCATCGAACCAGCCATCGACATCCGCCAGGAGATTTATCTCGGAATTATCCTCGACCGTGCGCGAAAAAAGGAAGTGCTCATCGCCTCGGCGGCGGGCGGCGTCGAAATCGAGGAAGTGGCGCGCGCAACGCCGGAAAAAATCCTCTATGTGCCGCTGCAACCTGACATCGGCCTGCGCGATTATCACATCCGCCGCATCCGCCGGTTTGTGAACGCGCCCGAGGGGGCCGCGAAGGACTTCGCCGCGATTTGTTCCGGACTGGTGCGCGCGTTTGCCGAAAAAGACTGCTCGCTCGCGGAGATCAATCCGCTGGTAATCACGGGCGCGGGCGGGGCGATTGCCTGCGACGCGAAAATGAATTTCGACGACAACGCCATGCGCCGACATCCGGACATCGAAGCATTGCGCGACGAGGGCGAGGAAGAACCGCTCGAAACCCTGGCGCGCCAGAAACGCATCAATTACGTGAAACTAAGCGGAAAAATCGGGTGCATCGTCAATGGCGCGGGCCTCGCGATGGCCACAATGGACATCGTCAAGCATTACGGCGGCGAACCGGCGAACTTCCTCGACATAGGCGGCGGCGCAAAGGCCGAGCAAGTGACCGAAGCCCTGCGGGTCATCACGATGGACCCCTCGGTAAATACGATATTCTTCAACATCTTCGGCGGGATTGTCCGATGCGACCGCGTGGCGGATGGCATTTTGTCCGCGCTGAAAAACCTGCCCGGATTCGCTGAAAAATACCCGATTGTGATCCGGCTGATCGGCACGAACGACGTAAAGGCGCGGGAAATGCTCGTTGGATCGCCGCTGATCCCCGCGGGCGGAATGAGCGAAGGCGCGCAAAAAGCAGTCGAACTCAGCCGCCGCTGAAGCTCCCGCGCCCATTGACTTGGCGGCGCATCCCCCTGTTCTCTGTCGCACACCTGCAACAAAAAGTGTTCGTTATGTGTCAGAAACGTCCAGCCGATGAGATTCTAAAAAGAAACGTGTGCGTTCGAAAATCAGACGAATCTCAACCAGCCAACGATCCCGCTTCTGCGCATTTTTTGCACAAAAGCGGGAAAATCGGGGGGGGAAAACTCAAAAAAGAAATGATGCGAGCAGAATTATGAAGATTCCGGCCCCGGATAAGGAGTGCGAGGCCGCAACGCGGGCATGTTCGGCGCGCGATGCTGATTTATCATGGATTGCGCGCGCATTCCCCGAGCAGCAGCAATCTGTTCGCGCAACGAACAGATGCGGTCGTCGAGGCGCAGCGCGGCTGCAAGGATGCGGTGGCGGCTTTGAGAAAGTTCGTTCATGGTCATCATCGTCATTATTAAGGAACCCGGAAAAACGGGGAGCCGGTGTTCGAGGGAATAGCAAGCAATTTTGGGGCCAGATTTGCGTTCTGCGGGATTTGCGGCACAATCCGCGGCCTGCCCGCTCCCGCCCAATGGACCCTATCAATATGATTGAGGTTTGACAACAATGTCAATTCTTGTGGATCAAAACACGCGATTGTTGATTCAAGGCATCACTGGCACGGAAGGCCAGTTTCACGGCGAACAGATGATTGCTTATGGCACGAAAGTGGTTGGCGGCGTCACTCCGGGCAAGGGCGGGCAGACGACGCTGGGCGATGTGCCGATTTTCGATAGTGTGGCGGAGGCCGCCGAGGCGACCCAGGCCAATGCGTCCGTGATCTATGTGCCGTCGGGATTCGCGGCGGAGGCGGCGCTCGAAGCCATCGAGGCAGGGCTGCCGGTTGTGGTGGTGATTACTGAAGGCATTCCGGCGCTCGATATGAAGCGCGTCTATTGGGCGGCGCGCCAGCGCGGCACGGCGCTCGTCGGGCCGAATTGCCCGGGCGTGATTTCGCCAGGCAAATGCAAGGTGGGCATCATGCCGGGGCACATCCATATCCCAGGGCCGGTCGGGGTGATTTCGCGATCAGGAACGCTCACATACGAGATCGTCTGGGCGCTGACGCAGGCGGGCATCGGGCAGTCCACGTGCCTCGGCATCGGCGGCGATCCGATTGTCGGAACGTCGTTTATCGACGCGCTCGAACGCTTCAACGCCGACAAGGAAACGAAGGCGATTGCAATGATCGGCGAAATCGGCGGAACGGACGAGGAACAGGCGGCGCTGTGGGTGAAGGCGAACATGAAAAAGCCGGTGGTGGGATTCATCGCCGGTCTGACTGCGCCTCCAGGCAAACGCATGGGCCACGCCGGGGCGATCATCGCGGGGGGACAAGGCACGGCGCAGGAAAAAATCCGCGCGCTCGAAGCGGCGGGCATTCCGGTGGCGGTGCGCCCCGAACAGGTGGCGGAACTTATCGCCGAGGCGCTCCCCCGACGGGGGAAAGCGAAGAAGACCACAAAGGCATGAAGACACAAAGAAGTCGGATGAGGAAGAATCTTGCGCGTAGTGATTCTTCCTTTGTGCCTTTGTGTCTTGGTGGTAGCTTTTGCTGACGATTCTATCCCACGAATAAAAGTCCGGGATAGTCAGAGGGATGTGAATTGCCAGTCGCACCACAGACGCCAAACAAACGCCAGGCGGAGGCGCGCGAGCAGCAGCCCGCGGAAGGCGCGCGGGAGGCGGAAGGCGTGCGCGAGAGCGGGGCACTGGGCGAGGGGGAGGGATTGCGTGTGATGGAATTGTGCGCGGTGGATTTCACTGTGCGCAATTTCCTCGCGCCGCTTGTGCGATTTCTGATGGAAAAAGGCTGCGTGGTGGATGTGGCGTGTTCGCGCGGACCGCACTTCGCCGAACTCGAGTCGTGGGGATTTCGCATGGTGGAAATCCCGATTGCGCGCTCTCGCAATCTGGCGAGCCATGCGCGGGCGTTCGCGGCGCTTGTGCGGCGGCTGCGCGCTCATCCGGTGGATGTGCTGCATGTCCACACGCCCATTGCGGCGCTGCTCGGACGCATGGCCGGGCGGTTCGTGGGCGTTCCGTTGATTCTCTATACGGCGCATGGGTTTTACTTCCACGAAGGCATGTCCCCCTGGCGGCGGCGCGCGCACGTGGCGCTCGAATGGTTCGGCGGGCGGTTTCACGACTATCTTTTTACGCAATCGGGCGAAGACGTGGTCGCGGCGCTTCGGGCGGGGTTGGCGCGTCCGGGGCGGGCGCGGCGCATCGGCAACGGCGTCGATGTGCGCGGGCGGTTCAATCCGGCGAATGTGGAGGCGGAGGCGCTTGGCCGCCTGCGCGGAGAATTGAAAATCGAATCGGGGCAGCCTGTCGTCGCGATGATTGGGCGGCTCGTGCGCGAAAAGGGATTTTTCGAGTTTATCGAGGCCGCGGCGCGCATCCGAGGCGAGGTTCCCGGAGCGATGTTCCTTTGCATTGGCGACACGGTGACGAGCGAACATGACAATGCGAAGGCAGCGATCCTTGGGCGCGTTGAGGAACTGGGCCTGCGCGATGCCTTTCGATTCGCCGGGCTGCGCGCGGACATTCCGGAATTGTTATCTTTGTGCGATGTGTATTGCCTGCCGTCATGGCGCGAAGGAATGCCGCGCTCGATCATCGAAGCGATGTCGCTGGCGAAACCCGTGGTGGCAACACGCATTCGCGGCTGCCGCGAAGAGGTCGTGGACGGCGAAACGGGATTCCTTGCGCCGGTGCGCGACGCCGAATCTCTGGCCGGTGCGCTGTCGTTTTTGCTGCGGCATCCCGAGGCGGCGCGGCGGATGGGCGAGGCGGGGCGGCGCCGGGCGCTCATGCTCTTTGACGAAACGCTCGTGCTCGAACGCCAATGGCGCGTAATCCGCCGCCTGGCACGCGAGAAAGGCCTCTTGCCGCGAACTGGCAAATAAGATTTTTACCGCGAAAAACACGAACTGGGAATTTTCTTTTTCGTTATTTTCGCGTTTTTCGCGCTTGGAAATGCTTTTTCCAGGTTCAAAAATGCTATGGGCGCGGCGTGGGGGTGGGCGGTTGCACGCGGCTGATGGGAATCCGTTTGTCCAGATTGCGAAACGCACGCACGCTCAAGGCAATCGGGCGTTTGTCTTCCATGCGGAATCGCACGGTGACCAGGTCGCCCACCTTCAGGTCCTGCATGGTTTTGTTCAGGCTGTCGATGCGGATGATGGTATTTTCATTCAACGCGAATGTTTTTTGCAGCTGCATTGGCTCCGTGCGGCGTTCCTGGACGGTAAGCGTGTTGCCCACTGGCTCGATGGCTGTGATGTTGCCGCGGAACATGAAAAACGGCTGGGGCGTCGGGATAGGCGTCGGGCTGAGCGTGGGAACCGGCGTGGCCAGGGTGCGCGTGGCGGTCGTAGCGGTTTGCGCCTGCGCCGCCCGGGGAGGAAACGCCGCCGCTGCAACGAAAATCAGCGCCGCCACGGATGAAATCGCGAAGCGCGAGAGAAGAAACATGCGTGAAAACACATTTGCGATAAAGGGCATATTATTCTCGATGCAAGGAAGAATGGCGATTCCGGAAAGCACCGCACAGGATGCCACCGGAGAATCGCGCGCGGTGGTTTTTCGCCGCCAGGCGCGTTGTTTTCCGCGCCCGCGCTTGTCGCCCGATTCCCTGCCGCTCTCGCGCGCTGAGCGTCAATCCGAGAATCCATTTCCGGGCGGCGCTGAGGCGGCAGGACGGCGCCGAAAGGTCCGCGCGCTTCAGGAACATATTTAAATCGTCCTCGCCACCTATTCGTCCTCGTCCGCATCCTCATCGACAGTGTCGCGCGGTTCGCCGTAGATTTCCTCAATATCCGCTTGCGTAAGCGATTCAGCCCACGGTTCCTCGGCGGATTCGCGTTCAGCGGCCTGTCGCGCGGCATGATGCCTGCGCCACCATGCGTAGAGAAACAGCAGCGTTATAAAGACAAAGAGCGTGGAACCGGATGATAAAACAATGATCCATCGGCGGACGCTTGCCCCGAGCGACCCGTGCAAATCCGCCTCGATAGTGGCGAGGATTTCGGGCGTTCGCAACGAAGCGGCAAACGCGGCGGCGCGCGCCGGGTCGCGCAGGCGTTCGAGGATTGGATCGACGCGGCCCCGTTGCGCCCCGAGCCGAATCGCCAGATGTTCCGCGCCCAGATAGGACGCCAGATATGCGCGGCGCATGGCCTCGGGATCGGAGGGAAATTCGCGTTCGAGCGTGGCGAGGGCGGGAATGCCTCCAAACAATTGGGCGCGGGCCGCGGCTGCTCCGCTAGCGAAAGACCATTCGCCCGAAAGGTGCATGGCGAGGCCTTCGTCAAGCCATCGCGGCGGCGGCGCTTTGGCGAGCGAGCCGACCACCACGTGCGAGTATTCATGCACAAGGACGCGCTGGTTATCCGCTGGATCGCCCCGCCGCCAGGCCGGACCATTGATCCATATCCGCTGCGCGCTGGCCGAGGCCGCCGCCGCCACGTTTTCGGTTCGGAAACCCGTCTGATCGCGAAATTCCTTTTCCGTTTCGCACCAGATTACGGAAACCTGAAACGGAAAGGCGACTTCGCTCTGTTTGGCCAGGGTTCCGCGCGCCTGGTTGCAGCCCTTGAGCAGCGCGGCGGCAAGCGCGGGCTGGTCCGCGGGCGCTTCGACGCGAAACGCCGAGTTTTCCTCGATGGAAAGCGCTTTTGCGCCGTCCTTTTGCGCCGCGGCGGAATAGACCGATACGCGAAACGCCATTGCGCAGGCAAACAGCACCGCAAGCAGGGGCAAGGCCCGAACGGGTGCACGGCGGCGGCGGCGCACTTCTTTGCATGGAGCGGATATGTTGGGCGTGGAAAAATTCAAATTCCGTGTTCGAGCCGTTCGGCGAGTTCCTGAGGGAGGCCGGCTTCGAGAATGGCCCGTTGCGCCGCGCCAACGTCATAGGTGGTCCGGCGGATCATGATCTTTTGTTCGTCCAGATTGTAGATTGCGAAACAGGGTTTGGCCTTGCGGTCGCGCGGCTGGCCGACGCTGCCCACATTCACCAGGTAACGCCGCCCTTCTTTCAGTTCTATTTCCGAAAGCGGCGAGCAGTGCAGGTTTCCGTTTTCATTTTCGATAATGAATGGCTGGTGCGAATGGCCGATGAAACAGATTCTTTGCTCGAAGTGGCTGAAATTGATGCGCGCGTCGCCCATCGTAATGATGTAGTTCCACTCGCCTGGGTCCTTGGGCGAGGCGTGGACGTAGCAGATGTCGTTTTCTTCGTCGATGCGGACAAGAGGCAGTTCGCGCAAAAACCGCTCGTTTTCCGGAGCGAGGACCTTTTTCGTCCACAAAACGGCGGCCTTGGCCACCTCGTTGAAATAGGAAATGTCCGTCAGCAAAAGCGCGGCATGATCATGATTGCCCGCAATGGAGGGAATCTTCGCCTCGCGTATGGCGTTGACGACTTCGTTGGGATTGGCGCCATAGCCAACCAGGTCGCCACAGCAGACAATTTGATCCACTTCCAGGCGCCGGAGTTCCTCAAGAACAGCCTGAAGTGCATGGTAGTTGCCGTGAATATCGGATAGAATTCCGATTTGTCTGGCCCGGGGTTTATCGGGGTTCGGATTCCCAGTCATAGTAGCGTCCGGTAAGCTTCATTAGCTTTTTGGCTGCCTGCCGCCGAATCACCTTGCTCTTATTGCGCAAGGCCTGTTCCCACATGGAGATTTCCTTTTGGAGGTCGTCGAAAGCCAGCACTCCTGTGTCTGGCGCGGCGGCGGGCAGGGTGGATGCGTATTCCGGGAGGTTCGCCCCAATATCCGGCTCGATGGATTCCTGGGACGGAGCGGTTTCCGGAACCGCCGTGGCCGCCACTGGTTCAGAAGCCACGCCAAGCAAGGCGGCTTCTTCTTCCTGTTCCTCTTTTTGCAGAGGGGCCATTTCCTGTTCGGGCGGAGCGGCGGATGAAGATTCCTCTTCATCCGTTGCATGACGTTGGGCAAAGGCCATTTCTTCCGAAGAAAGTTCCGCGCCTCCCAATGGCGCGTTCATGGCCTCCGCCTGTTGAAGCGGCGCGGGAACTGCTACCTCTTCCAGTCCCAGTTCTTCTTCCTCTTTCTCCAACGCCTCCAATTCTTCCTCGCTGAATGGCTCGAATTCGCCTCCTGCCGCTGATGGCGCCGCTGGCGCCACAGCCCCTCCTGCGGATGGCTCTATGGCGGCTGTGGCAGGCGCGCCCACGGGGAAGGCCTCCGCTGGTGCTTCTTCCCGCTCTTCTTCCGCGCCTTGCGGCGGCGCTTCGGGCATTTCGCCCGCTTCCGCCAAATCTTCAGGCGCCGGCTCTTCGTCGTAAGCCAGCTCTTGCGGAACACGGCCTGTAATTTGCGCGGGAATCGCTTCGCCTTCGAGCGTGAAAGTCAAAACCATCGTTCCCAGCTGAATTTCGTCGCCTTCTTTGAGCTCGCTGTCGCGGACCGACTTGTTGTTCACCATCGTGCCGCGCCACGAGCCGAGGTCCTTGATGAAGAAATTCGATCCCTGGCGAATAATGACCGCGTGTTTTTTCGACACAAACCAGTCGTGCAAGCGGATGTCGTTGTCGCTGGCGCGGCCGAGGTAAGACTCATACTTAACGATAGGGAAGACCTGTCCGGCCTGCTTGCCCTTGGACACCTTGAGAAAGGCCGTTTGCACCTGATCCACCAGCATGGTGCGCTCGGCGCCAAACGCCTCTCCGATCACCTCTTCCTCTTTCGGCTTTTTGTCGTAGAAGAACAGCTTGTGTTTGCCGATTGAGATGATGTCCTCATCCACCACTTCGACGCGCGTAATCCGGACACCGTTCACAAAGGTTCCGTTGGCCGAATTCAAATCCGTCAGGATGAACCGGCCGCCTTCCTTGCGAACTCGAGCGTGGTTGCGCGAGACCGAGAGATTCTCGATCACCACGTCGTTGTCCCGCGCCCGCCCGATACTGATCACATCCTTGTCAAATACATATCGGTGGACGACGTTGTCTCCCAATTTGACGATGATTTCGGGCACGGTAAACCGCTCCTCACGGGCTAAACCTCGGGCTTAACTCCTCTCGAAGTCGAATAGGAGAAACAGCGAGCCTTTGTCAAAGGCTTTTTCCCCTTTCGAGGATGCTGTCCGAGGTAAAAAGCACTGAATTCACTTCGCTTCCCCGGCGGCTGGCTGCGGCGGGGTTCCGTCGCGCCCGGCTGGCGGCTGGCTTTAGTTCTCTCCCACGCTCTCCTTTCTCGCAATGCCGATCTTTCTGGAGTCTGCTCCCTGATCGGCGGCAGGTGGAACGCATCGGCGGCGCACGCACCCGGAATACAGGCCGCTCAGGCTATACGGAATTGCCTAGCGCCAGTCCGTTTTCCGCCAGTTCCGCCCGGTCAACGATTCCCATAATGAGATCGTTGATAGGCGCCACTTCGATCTGGAAAACCAGATTGGCCAGTCCAGGCGCCGCCCCCATCAGCACCAAGTCTCCTTGTCCGGCCCCCACGTAGTCTATCGCCATCGTGGACGCACCTTGGGGTTCGCCGTCAAGTCCAACAGGCTGCACCATGAGCAATTTGCGCGATGCATAGGCCGGATGCTTGTCCGACGTGACCAGATTTCCGATTACGCGCCCAAGACGCATCGAGATGGACCTTTCTATACTATCCTATTCCTATCCTATTCCCGGTCTTCTCCCAACCTGGGCGCCCGGCGCGGCCGCGGGCGGTTTCGGGGAAAAACGCGCATCGACCTGGATTTCGTCCACTATCCCCACGAGCGCCGCATCGACAGGGATGAGTTCGGCGGTTGGCCCTGTCGGCATGGCGTCGCCCGAACGCACAAAGAAAACAATCTCGTCCTGCCCCCGCCTCGCCCCGAGGTCCGTGGCGACCAGCGGCTGACCCACCGGCTCGTAGCGTTCGTTGAGCGGCTGGATAATCGCCAGCTTCTGGCCCTCCAGAAGAGGGTCCTTTTGTGTCGCTACGATTGTTCCGATTACCCGCGCGATGTCCATTCAATACAACCGCCTGTCGCATTGGCGCACAAAAGGGAAAAGAGCCTCTTCTGGGTTGTTCCCAGGGATTTGTAATGCAAAGAGCGCTAAAGCGCTGAAGGCGCGGCGATAATATAGCCCAGGGCAAGCGAAGCGGCGCCCTGGGTTGTCGCGCCCCCATAAATTCCTAAGCCCTGAAAGGGCGGAATCAGAATGGGATTTCTGGCGCATTGAAGCCGCTCCTTCGGAGCTTGAGATTCTTTGGAGGTGGTGCGCAACCCAGGGCTTCATTTCATTCCGCCCTGGGCTGCATTAATGTCGGCCCTTCGGGCCTGTTTGCCTGCCGGTCACGACACAAACCCTGAAGATTTCTTGCATGATTTGGAGAAAATGGAGATGACGCGCGTCGCATGTCTTTTTTCTTCCTATTCACCCTGTTCATCTTGTTCATCCTGTCTATTCTTCTTCTTCCAGCGCGATCCATTATTCATTTTTGCGGTAGATGAGTTTTCCGCCCACTTCGACGCTGTCCACGATGGCGATCACCGAGGCATCGAGCGGGCGGCCTTTGACGCGTGTGGCCATGCGCGCCGACGACCCGCCCACCACGATGACAAATTCGCCCATGCCCGCGCCAATGGCGTCCGCCGCCACCACAAAACTCTTTTGCGGCTTCATCTCCAGGTCCACTGACTGGACCACGAGAAGTTTCAGGCCTTCCAATCCTTCGTCTTTTTGCGTGCAGACGACGGTTCCAACTACTTTTCCCAGGATCATGGAAAATCCATCCAAAGAGTATGTGGGGCAGCGGGGGCGATGGCGCGGCGGCGCGCGAACGCAAGCACAATGGCGCGCAAGCGAGGGCGCGAACCCCGAATCATCCTGGCCTTTGTATCCAATCGCGCTTGGCAGCGCAATCCTTTCCCCATTGGAAAATTGCGCGGGCAGAGTTGGTTCTTTGCGGTGGGATGCGGGAAAAATTAGAGCCGCGTGTTGTCGATCAGGCGCACGGCGCCAAAACGCACGGCAATAAGGACAATCGTGTTGCCGCGTTCGATGTTCGGAATGGGTTCGAGCGTCGCGCGCGACACAATCGCCACATAATCGAGTTTTGCGCCTTCAGTTGATGCCACAACGCTTTCGGCGGCGTTCAGGAGTTCGCCCGTGTGGACGATGCCCTGTTGTTTGACGAGAAAATGCACTCGCTTAAGCGCCCGCGAAAGGCACGTGGCCCGCTGGCGCTGTTCGGGCGTCAGATAGCGGTTGCGCGACGACATCGCCAGACCGTCCGGTTCGCGGACAGTCGGAACTCCCACCATTTTCACGGGGACGTTGAGGTCGCGGACCATCCGGCTCAGGACGAGGAACTGCTGGGCGTCTTTCCACCCAAACACGGCGGCGTCGGGCTGGACGATCTGGAACAGCTTCATCACAACCGTGCAAACGCCGCGAAAATGTCCGGGGCGGATTTCGCCCTCAAACTTGGAGGCCAGCAGCGGAACGGCAACGGAGGACTGGAATCCGGGAGGATATATCTCGGCGGCTGACGGGGCAAAAACGGCATCGACGCCCGCGCGTTCGGACTTGGCGCGGTCGCCCTCCAGATCGCGCGGATAGCGTTCGAAATCCTCGCCGGGGCCAAATTGCGTGGGGTTGACAAACACGCTGGCCACAACGCGGCCGCCCAGTTCCTTCGCGCGCTCCATCAGGCGGATGTGGCCGTCGTGCAAAGCGCCCATCGTTGGCACAAGGGCGATTGTCTGGCCCTTGCGCTTCCACTCGGCGCATTTTGCCCGCATCGCGTCGATTGTCTCGATCACTTCCATTGCCATTTTTCTCCTGGCGGCGGCTCCTGGGCAACGCATTGCCTGGGATGGCAAAAAGAAACCAGCTGCCCTGCTGCGCGCCGAATATCGTCTTTCTTAAAACCCGGCAACTCCCTCTGATTTTTCGCCAAACAACTTCCCGCCTAGAACAGCAAGGCGGCCAGCGTTAGTCCCAGGAACACCATCACCCAGATGAAGGGCAACAAAAACCGCGTGATCGCCAGCACGTCCTCGCCGAGGAAATTGGCAATCCAGACGTTGTGCGTGTTGGTCGGGTCGCATACGCCCTGCACCGCGCCGACCGACATGAACATGCCGACGAGAAGCATTCCGGTCAGGTTGCCCGTGGCCTGCATCACACCCGCGATGCCAAGCCCCAAACCCCAGACGTTCAGCGGCCCGCGATACAGCGCGAGCGGCGCCGCCAGCCCAAATCCAATCACATACCAGAGTTTGTTGCTGGGCGTAACGGCGGCAACAAGCGGCTGCAAATAGCCTTTTACCTGGTCCATTTGAACGACTTGCAGAAGCATCCCGATGCCACACATCAGCAAGACGGCGGGCATGACGCTCTCGGCGCCTTCGATGAGGGATTTCGTCAGCAGGCGTATGTTGCCGCCCTTGGAATTCCAAGTGGTCATCATGCAAAATAGCAGCCCGGCAATGAAGGCCGGAATGAACTTCCATCCGCCGATGTAGGTATCCCAGAACGTGGCGAAAACCGAAAAGGCCGAAATCGCCTGCAACGCGCCTTGCTGCGCGGAGCCGGTAATCCGCCACGCCTCTGGAACGATGCCAAGAAGCAATCCAACCACGAGCAAAATCGCGCCAATCACAGGCGAAACCGCCGACGGGCCGTCCGCGCCTGCGTCCAGGCCCATTTGGCGCGCCTTTAGGCGGGCCGCCAGGTTGAGGATCAGCAGCAAAAGCCCAAAACCGCCAAGCACCGCCAGCGCAAGCACGCGGAATAGAACAGGATTTTCCAAATAGCTGAAAAGCCCGGCGAACGTGGACAATTTGAAAACAAGCACAATGGGAAGCAGTGGCGATAAAAGGGCAATCGGGCGGATGGACGGCCCGGCATCAGCATCGCCTGATCCTGCGGAGGGAGAGGCCGCCCCCGCAGCGGCCGCCCCTGAATTGGCGGCCCAAGTCCAGCGGCGGCGGCGGCGTTTTCCGCGCAGGCTGATCGCGACCATCGCCACGCCCGTGATGAGATACAGAAAAACGACCACCAGGGCGAATCGCTGCAGCTGATCGAGCGGCACACTCAGGGCCGAAGTGTAAAGCGCCCATCCGCCCGGATTGAATGTCCCCCCGGCGCATAACCCGATCAAAAAGACTCCGGCGGCAACCACGGGGCGCAGTCCGAGCGATAGCATGATGGGCAGCACGATCGACCCGATCATGATGATGGCACCCAGCCCTCCCAAGGTTGTGAATAGCGCCGCGATCACGAGCATCATGATAATGGCCACGCCAAGCGGACGGTCACCCGCCATTTCCGCCGCGAACTTAATCACGGCCTCGGCCAGTTTCTTTTCCTTCACATAGATGGCGAGCATCCCGCCGAAAAACGCCACCGTGTAAGCATCGTGGAGTTTCAACGCGCCGTCGTGAATCACGTTGTCCATGATGGCGCGGACCTCTAAGCACTTGAACATCTCATTCCACGCGCCATGCATCGAGAAAAGCACGATGGCGTCCATGTTCCACAGCAGCAGCAGAAATGCCCCCACCACGACGGGAATAGCCGCGCCAAGGAAAGGAACCTTGAAGCGCCTTCGCGCCAGGCATCCGGCAGCGCAAAGGACGGCCATCGCGGCGAACGACCATCGCAGGCGCCCTTCGAGCGCCGCGCCCGCCGCATCGCGCGCCAGCGTGAAGAAATCCACCACCCGCACCAAGCCCACGACCGCAAAGAGGAGCGCCATGATCGGCAGGGCGAGCAGCGCCGAGATGCGCCGCGCATACATCAGGCCTGTCATCACGAGAAATATCGCGATCATCAACACGGCCGGAAGGTTGGCGAAAAGCCATGCGCCAGCCGAGCCGGACAAGAGCATATTGGGAGGTTCCATTCTGCGAATTCCTGCGTGGAGGAGAATGCACACGCCACAAAAGTGCGAAGGAATGGGGGAAGAAGCGGAGTCGTGCGCGAAAGGAGCGGCGTGCAAATGAACAGCGGAGAAACAAAAGGACGCGATGGCGCGAAAAAACAGACACAGGGCGCGCCGGCGGATTGGCGGCGGCCTGAAACGTTTCAATTATGCAAAAAACGAATCCGCCCCTGTGTCAAGGGAACGCACTCTCCCCGCGCCGCTTTTTCTGGGCTGTCCTGGTCTTTGCGGCCGCGGATTTAATCTGGAAATTCATGAGGCGCGCCTCCAACGATTCGTTTGACCCGGCGGCTTGCCGAAATCAAATTCTACCCGCCCGGCGAGTGGCTTTGGGCGTTTTTTCTATTACTCTTTGCTTTTCTCTCTCCTTCTCTCTCTTTCTCTGCGTCTCTCTGCGCCTCTGCGGTGAGAATCCTCTGTAAAAATGACTCCAACAATTCCCAGGAGCCAGCATGAACCATAAATCTCCGCGAGCGGCTGTGTTTTTCGACGCCGTTCATACGCTCTTTGACCTGACTCCCTCCTACATCGGGGCGTTCGCGCGCGTGTGCCGGGACTTCGGACACAAGGTCGATGAAGAACGCATGGAGACGGAAGTGCGGACGCGCCTGCGCCAGTTCGACCGCGAGTGCCGCGCCCGGACCTCGCACCGCTGCACACACGATTCGCTCGCGGCCTATTGGCATCAGTTTGATGAAGATGTTTTTCGCGCGATGGGCTTGGAAGACGAGGCCAAGGCGCTTGCCGCCGAACTCGAACGCCGCTTCGACTCGGGCCGCTATGCGCACGTTTTCCCGGATGCAATCGAGGCGATCCGGGCCGTGAGGAAGCTCGATGGGGTGGCTACGGCGATTCTCTCGAACGGCACGGGCGGGATGCAAACGTGCCTGGAGGCGCTTGGCCTGGCGCAGGAGGTCGAGACGGTGCTCGTTTCCGCGCTTCTCGGTTATGAAAAACCCGATCCTGAGATTTTCCGGCTCGCGCGAGAAACCTTCGGTCTTCCGCCCGAACGTTGCCTCATGGTGGGCGATAATGTTTGGGCAGACATCGAGGGCGCGCACGCCGCCGGATGGAAAGCCGTGTGGCTCTGCCATCCGCGCCACACGCCGGTTTTTAGCCCGAGTGCCGCGGCAGCGGAGGCAACGAAAGCGCCTGTTGCGACTGAGGCGCCAGCCGCGCCCGCGCCGCCGCCGGGCGTGAAAGTGATAGCGAGCCTCGCCGAATTTCCCGCAATTGTGAAGGCCTGGGTGGATTCGCTGAAGGGGTGAGGCAAAGAAGGGTGTCTGCTAGGGCAAAGGCAGCGGCTCGGTCCCTGCTCCTCCCGCTCCTCCCCTTGCGGCGCCGCGTCCGGAAGTGCGGGCGTCTTGCGCGACCAGGGCTTGGGCGAGCGAGGTCCAATCGAGCGTCACAATCACACGGCAGCGTCCGAGCGAATCCCAGGATTGCGACCGCACGGGGGCGGTTTCCACGCGCCCATTTACCAGTCGGCGCACGTCGGACATGGAATCCATGGCGAGTCCGAGCGTCTGGCCCGGACGTCCGATGGGCCGCTGGCGGATTTCTTCGAGAAGATTGCGGCGCGCCATGGCTTCGGCCCGGCGCAAGGCATCGTTTCGCGCCTCGGGAGGCAACTGGCCCGCCGCCCACGCCGCCGCAACAGAGTCGGAATTTGCGGCGGGCGTTTTGTCTGCGGCCGCCGGCGAGGATGAGGAGGCGGAGGATTCCGAATCGATCGCCTTTGCCGCCGCCATCCATTCCTCTGCATCCGGCGGGGGAAGCGCGGAGGCGGAACGTTTGGCCCATTTGCCGCCCGCTTTCGAAACCTGCGCCGCATTCGGTGAATTCGCCGCATTTGCAGCCTTTTCCATATTCGCCGCATTCTCAGCGGGCGAAATTTCCTTTTGTTTTGCGGAACTTGCCTCCGCGCCGGCGGGCACAGATTCGCCCAGAGCCAGCCGCGCCACATTCAGAAGCGGAAGCGTGACTTCGGCGATTGCCTGTCCGTCCGAGGATTTTGCCTCGCGCCGGATGGGAACGCTGGCAATCCAGTCGTTCAGTTGGGCGATTGCGCCGGGCGGCAGCGCGCCCGGATCGCCCAATCGCGGAGCCGGTCCGGCGGCGCCTGCGCGCGAGGGCAGCGGCAACGCGGCAATCCCCTCGGCCAACTGGCGGCGGGCCGCTTCGCGGGCCTGAACGCGCGACAATGCCTCGGCGAGCGCAGCGGAACCCATCGCGGCGGGATCGCCCGCCCGGGCCGATCCGCGGCCGATTGCCTCCTGGTCCGCCCACGGGATTGCGCGAAGCACACGCGCCCGTTCCGCCTCTGCGCGCATCCGCTCAAGGAATTCAGGCGAGCGCATCGAGGGCGGCGGCAGCGGCCAAGCCCATCCGGAGGCGGAAAGGACCTCGCGGCGCGCCGTGGCGCACGCGGCCAGCATCTGCAAAATAGCAAGCGCGGCGGCGCCCGCCACGACGGTCTGAAACCGCCGCAATGCCGGACGCCGCCGCGCCGCGTTTGCCCCAATCACTTGGGAAATCCATTCAAGAGAGATTTTGCCACCAAGGCACGAAGACACGAAAAGAAAGGCCTGAATTCTTTTGTGTCTTCGTGCCTTTGTGGTTTGTTTTCTGCATTCCATTGCCGCCACAGGGCAATTCGGGGCGCCGGTTACTTCTTGAGGTTGTAGAACGCCGAGCGTCCGGCGAACTGCGCCGCGTCGCCCAGTTCTTCTTCGATCCGCATCAGCTGATTGTATTTGGCCAGACGGTCGCTGCGCGAGGCGCTGCCCGTCTTGATCTGGCCTGCGTTTGTGGCAACCACGATGTCCGAGATCGTCGAATCTTCCGTCTCGCCCGAACGGTGCGAAATGACGGCCGTATAGCCCGCGCGCTTGGCCATCTCGATGCAATCGAGTGTTTCGGTCAGCGTCCCGATCTGGTTCACCTTGATAAGAATCGAGTTTGCGATGCCCTTCTCGATGCCCTTGGCGAAAATCTTCGTGTTTGTCACGTAGATGTCGTCGGCGACCAGCTGAATGCGCCCGCCGAGTTCTTTCGTCAGCAGCGCCCACGTATCCCAGTCGAGTTCTGAGCAGCCGTCTTCAATCGAGACAATCGGGTAGGCATCGACGAGTTTTTTGTAGAGGGAGATCATCTGTTCGCCGGAGAATTTCTCGCCCGAGGATTTCTTGAAGACGTATTTTTTCTTTTTCTCATCATAGAATTCCGAGGCGGCCACATCGAGGCCAATGGCGACCTGCGCGCCGGGCTTGTATCCTGCCTTTTCGATGGCGGCCACGATCGTGTCGAGCGCCTCCTCGGGAGTTTTCAGCGCGGGCGCGAAACCGCCCTCGTCGCCCACCGACGTGTTGAGGCCCTTGCCCTTGAGCACGCTCTTGAGGTTGTGGAACACCTCGGCGCCCATGCGGATGGCCTCGGCGAAGGTGGGCGCGCCCACCGGCAGAATCATGAATTCCTGAAAGTCGATTGTGTTGTCCGCGTGCGCCCCGCCATTGATGATATTCATTTGCGGAACGGGCAGCGTTTTGGCGTTCACGCCGCCGAGATACTGATACAGCGGCAGGAAAACCGAATCCGCGGCGGCGCGCGCCGTGGCCAGCGAAACGGCCAGAATCGCGTTCGCGCCGAGTTTCGATTTCGTTTCCGTGCCGTCGAGTTCGATGAGCGTTTTATCAATCAGGACCTGGTCGCGGGCATCCGCGCCTTCGAGGGCGGGAGCGATGGTTTCATTGATATTTTTTACAGCCTTCAGGACGCCTTTGCCCAGATAGCGTTTTTTGTCGCCGTCGCGCAATTCGAGGGCCTCTTTGGTGCCCGTGCTGGCACCCGAGGGAACCGCCGCGCGGCCCCAGGAACCATCCTCGAGATACACATCCGCTTCCACCGTTGGGTTTCCGCGCGAATCCAGAATTTCACGTCCTTCGATGCTCAAGATGGTGCTCATACCTGATTCTCCCAGCCTTTGCTATATGCTTTAGGGATTCGGCGCGCAGCGCGCCAAGCGTGTCGCGCCATGCATTCGCCATGCGAGGTTCCTACGCGCTGGCGCGCCGCCAAGTCAACGCCGTTGCATAGATTTTGCCCCGAGTTCGCCGCAGGTTCGCCCCCCGGCGGGCGGATCAATACCGCACAGTGAGGCGGCGTCCCTCGAATTGCACCACGAGGTCCGAAGGATGAATCTCGGCGATTTTCACCCCGCCGATTTCCGCCCCGCGACCGTAGTTTTTGCCATTGATAACGGCCTCGGGCGTGTCGGGATCGTAAAAAATCCCTTCGAAGCGCCAGCCGAGTTCGCTCGCCTGAATGACGCCGCCTTCGGGGAAACGTTCGAAGAGCGCGCGCAGTTCATCGGCCCGCGTCTGCATCGGAGTGGGCGTGATGATCGGCGTGGCGGCGGCAAGGAGCGCGGAAATTGTCTGGGGCGCTGGGGCGGATGGCGGCGCAGCGGGAGAGGGCGAGGGAGCGGAGGAGACAAAAATCTCGGTGGATGTGCTGGCCACGGCGGGCGCGCTCTCGGGGATAGAAGAGGATGGGAGAGCGGGAGGAGTGGGCGAGGACGATGAAGACGCGGAAGGCACGGAAGCGGCCGAGTCGCCTTCTGCGGGGCGCGGTGTGAATTTGGGCATGGGACGGGCGGAGTCACGGGGTGGCTGTTTGGGCATTGGAATTGCCGAATCGCGGCGCGGGCGAGCGGCGGGCTTTTCCACGGGGGCCGCGGCCACAGCCCTGACAGCGGATTCAGTGGAGCGATTTGCCTCGGGGGGCTTCGCAGAAAGGCTCTGAGCATCCGCTGGATGTTCCGAATTCGCCATTTCCGCAGAGTTTTTGGCAGCCTCGGCATTGTATTTGTCCCTCAGGTCCTTCGCGTCCCTCGCGTCTTTTGCGTCCCTTGTGTCCTTTGGGTTCGTTAGGTTCTTTTTGTCTTTTGAATTTTCTTGGCTGGCCTGCATGGCGCGCTCGGGGCGGTTCCAAAAAGGAATCGTCGCGACAGTCATCAACAATGCTCCCGCTAAAGCCGCCGGAATTCCAATGCGCAGCCACGAGGACGGGGCGGGCGCGGCCGCCGGAGATAAAGGCGGCGATGGCCTCGCCGGGGGGGATTCGGAGGAGGGCGCGAGTGCAGATTCAGAGGAGGGCGCGAGTGCGGAGCCTCGCGATCCCGGGGGCGATTCAGAAGGGGGCGATGGCTGCGCGGGCGTGGCGGCTTGCGGCTCCATCTTCGACTGAGCCTGCACTTGCGCTTGTGCCTGTGCCTGCGCCGCAACGGTTTCGCGCTGCTCTTTCTCGCGCTTTTCGCGCTCTTCACGGGCCTTGTTCAGCGCATCCAAAATCGTGCTCATGGATTGGGAATCCCGTTATTCATTCCAATTGGGTCCGACCTGTCTGACCTGTCTGACCTGTCCAACCTGTCTGGCGCGTCTGGCGCGTCTGGCGCGTTCTGAGTCTTCTGAATTGTCTGGCGCGCCTTGCGGATGCGGCTCTGCTAAATCTTGAACGTTTCGCCGCGTTTGGGGGTGGTGATTTCCACGCCGTCGCGCAGCGTGGAGCGGATTCTGCCCGCCAGCGCCTCGATCTGTTCCGGTTCGCCGTGGACGAGGAAAATCTTCTTAAGCGCGCGTCCGCGTTCGTTCACGCGCCAGACGAAATCGAGCAATTCCTCCGAGTCGGCGTGCGCGGAAAATCCTGTCATCACAACGACTTCCGCCTTGAGCGGCACTTCCTCGCCGAAGATGCGCACCACTGGCTCGCGTTCGACGATCTTGCGTCCGAGCGTGTTCTCGGCCTGGAATCCCGCGATCAGCACGCAGTTGCGCGGATTGTCGATCGAGTTGCGCAGGTGGTGCAGGATGCGCCCGGCTTCGCACATCCCCGAGGCCGCCAGGATAATCATCGGGTCTTCGCGGTCGTTGAGTTTCTTGCTCGCCTCGACACTGCGGATATATGTGAGCGTGGCGAATCCGAACGGGTCCTCGTCACGCAGCATCAGTTCGCGCGTCTGGCGATTGTAACACTCCGGATGATTGCGGAATATCTCCGTCACGTTGGTCGAAAGCGGGCTATCGACATAGACCGGAACGCGCGGGAGTTCGCCCGCGTTCCAAAGCGAATTGAGCGTGTAGGTGATTTCCTGCGTGCGCCCGACGCTGAAGGCGGGAATGATGAGTTTTCCGCGCCGGTCGATGACGCGCCGCACGAGGTCGCGCAAGGCATTTCGCAAGTCTTCGGCGGGTGGATGGCGCCGCCCACCGTAGGTGCTTTCGATGATGAGCACCTCCGTATCATTTGGAATATCCGCGGGACGCAAAATCGAGGGATTGGGCCTCCCGAGATCGCCCGAAAACACCACGCGGCGGCGCTGACCGTTTTCCGCGAGGTCGAGTTCCACAATTGCCGAGCCGAGGATGTGGCCCGCATCGAGGAAGCGGCACGTGACGCCGTCGCCGATCGGCGTGCGCGCGTAGTAGCCGAGGCCAGTGAAGCGATTCATCACGGCGTCCACATCGCTGGCCGTATAGAGCGGCTTGACGGGCGCCTCGCCGCGCTTTGCGCGCTTGCGGTTCACGAACTCGACGTCGAGTTCCTGAATATGCGCCGAATCGTAAAGCAGCGCGCGTCCGAGATCGACCGTCGCGGATGTGGCCCAGATGGGGCCGTCGAATCCGCGCCGGAAGGCTGTGGGGAGATTGCCCAGATGGTCGATGTGGCCGTGCGAGAGGATGACGCCATTCCACTGCGAGGGCGGTTCGGGAAAATCTTCATTGCGCTCATAGTATTCGGCGCGCCGGCCCTGGAAAAGTCCGCAATCGAGCGCGTAGGTTTGCCCGGCATTTTTAAGCAGATGCAGCGATCCAGTTGTGGTTTGCGCCGCGCCCCAGAATTGAATTTCCACAATCAGCCTCCGGTTGGGAAAATGTGCGCCTTTGAGTTTCTCGTCCAGGAATTTCCTCAGGAACGGACCGAGATGACAGCAGCTATCAGTTTATAGAATATCTTGGGCGGGACGCCCAAGCCACCAAATCCGCGCGCCGCCAACGCTGGTGCCTTGGACGTCTCGTCCAAGATTTTCTTTCCACAAAGAGCCTTCATGCTGCCTCAAGCGGACCCCGAGAAATCCTCTGGAATGCCCCCCCACCGCCCTTAGAGCGCCCCGCCCTCTATGT
>CAYUNT010000007.1:0-49513 GCA_964446285.1 uncultured Candidatus Sumerlaeota bacterium
GAGGAGCGGGGGGACGCGCGGCACGGGGCGATTTCGCCGCGCTGGCGATTGTGGGCGCGGCGTCCGACCAATCCTTCTATCTCCTTGAAGCGTGGGTTCGGCGCGCGCCGCCGCTGGAACAAATTCGCGCGGTGTTCGACGCCCATGAGCGCTGGCGCATCGAGCGGCTCGGCGTCGAGGGAAATTGCTTCCAGGACCTCTTGCGGTTGCCCTTCGAGCAGGAACGCGACCGCCGCCGCGCCGAGGGCCGCGCCTGGAACCTGCCTCTGGAGATGATCACGCACCGGCGCAACAAGATCGAACGCATCTCCGCGCTCGAACCGCTGGCCGCGAATGGATGGATCGCGTTTTCGGAGGCGCTGCCCGAGGAATTCTGGCGCGAACTCCAGGCGTTTCCGGGCGCGGATCACGACGATGCGCTGGATGCGATGGAGGGAGCGGTGGCGCTGGCGCGCCGGACGGCGGGGGCGGGACGGTCGCTGCCCGCGCAGTCGCATGGTCCCGCCGGACGCCGCCCCCCGGCGTTGCGGGAGTTCTGAGGCGGTCAGGCGGAGAAGAAGAACGCCCCGTCACTTCGTTCTGGGTTCTGCATACGCGGATGGGGTCTGAATTTCCAAATATGCGGAACCCCGAACGCAGTGAGGGGGCCAAAACGGTCCAGATCATCAATAGCGTGAGGTGTCGCCCCAGAGAACCATGTGAAATTCCATTGCCTGGGACGCGGGGCGGGATTACATACCGCCCTCCGCCGCCTTGGGGGCTGGGAGAGTATCAGGGAGAGCCGCGGGCGGGACGCTCATGCCAATTGCATGGCCAGGAGGATTGGCCTGAAGGGAATGACGCGCATTTTATCCTGGGATGAAGCCGTTTCCGAGTTGCGAAGCCGGATTCCAGTCGCCAAGCGCTGGATTCATGTGTGGGGCGTGGTGGAAACATCGCTGATGCTGGCGGAGCGCCACGGGCAGCCGCTCGAACAAGCGGCATGGGCAGCGTTGTGGCACGATTCGGCTAAATGCCTGGGAGAAGAAGACTTGCGCGCTATTCTTGAAAGCAATTCCCTCGCTGCGGAACCGGAGGATTGGGAGCATCCGGCAGTCTGGCACGCGCTCGCGGGGGCGCATCTGGCGCGCGAACGCGGGGGCATAGAGGATGCGGAAATTCTCGATGCGATCCGGTTCCATCCGACGGGGCGCGCGGGGATGCGAGGACTGGAATTATTGATTTACGTGGCGGATTACGTGGAGCCTTCGAGGGTGTATCCGGCCTGCCGGGCGCTGCGCGCAATGGCGTTTGACGCGCCCCTCGATGAAACAGCCCTTGCCGTATGCAGGAATAAGCTGGATCATTTGCGCGCGACGAATCGCGCCGTTCATGTGCGCTCGTTGCAGGCGCTGGCGGACCTGGAAAACCGCGCGGGCCATTAGCGACCCTTGCGCCTTGCCTTGCTTTTCGCGCCGGCCTTTCGGATTCGGCGGCGGATGGAAGGGGAGGCGGCAGAGAGGCAATTTGTAATTTCCAGTTCATGAAGGAGAACAAACCGCTGAATGGATAAGGAACAAAGAGCGCTGGCGGCAGCCCGGCTGGCCGATGAGAAAAAAGCAGAGGACATCAAGATTCTCGACGTGCGGGGCGTGTGCAACTACGCGGATTTCCTTGTGGTGTGCACTGGGCATTCGCATTTGCAGTTGCAGGCGATTGCAGACGCCGTGGAAAAAGGATTCGGCGAACAGGGAATCGAACCTGTGTCCATTGATGGCCGTGGCCTGTCCAGCTGGATTGTTCTCGACTTTGGCGACGTAATTGTTCACATCATGGGCGAGGAGGCGCGGCGTTTCTATGCCTTGGAGAATCTCTGGGGCGACGCCAAAGAGGTGGCTTGGGCGGCGGCATCCGCGCGCCCGGCTCGCGGTCATGCGAAGGCTTGATTGCAGGGGCAATCCCGCATGGCGCAAAAGGTGATTTTGTGCATCAGTGCCTCGGGGCGCGGGGCCAATAGCGCTCAGATTCAGCAATACCGACCCATAGGGAGCAGTGTCCGCACATGACGAAAGCGAAATCGCAGCCCGCGAAGTTCCCCTTCCGGATCAACGAAACGGTTGTGGAGCCGACCATTGGAATATGCACGGTGGCCGGCATGAGACGCATGACGGTGGATGGCACCGAGGAAGACTATTACGTGTTTCAGGCCGGAAACGCGAAGGTAATGGTGCCGCAATCGCAGTTGAGCAAACGCGGAATCCGGCGGCCCATGTCCAAGGATGAAGTGAAAAAGGTCCTTTCGGTTCTGAAAGTGCCCGTCACCCTGGACCGCAACGACGCGCGCATGCAATATACGTATTATCGCGAGATCATGAAGTCCGGCGATCCGATCAAAATCGCCAAACTGCTCCGCGACCTTTTCACGCTCGATCAGTTCGATGAACTCAAGGGCAAGGAAAAGGAGATCATGGAGCAGGCGAAGAAATTCCTCTGCGACGAAATCACGCACATCCGCCAGGCGCCGAAAACGCAGGTGATGGAAACCATCAATGAAGCGCTGCGCCAGATGTATAAGAAGCGGATTCAGAAGGACAAGGACAAGGGGCGGCGCATTACGCCGGGATTCCCCGAGTATGGCGATCTGGGCGAGGATGAAGAGGAAGAGGAAGGGGAAGAGGAACTCGGCGGCGTTGAGGATGAAGACGAGGAAGAGGAAGTCGAAGAGGAAGAGGGCGAACTGGAAGACGAAGAAGAAGCCGAAGACGAAAAATAAGCGGCCTCGGCAAGAATCGCTCCGCGCGGCGATTTCCGCCCGCGCATTAATACATAAATAAAACAATGCATCTCGATCCGCGCCTCCTCCGAAGGGATGGCGCGGATTGAGTTTTTAGGAACAAGGCGAAGAAGGGATGAAAAGGACCAAAGGGACCCAAAGGACAAGCAGAACAAGAGGCGCGGCGGGAAATGGCAGCGAGAGAGAGTGCGGTTGGGGAAACCGTTGAAACGCTTATTTTCTCAAATTCGTTTCTCGAACCCTCGCGATAAATCGCGAGGCGAATGATAGAGATGCGCATTCCGGGCCTGCGTCGGTGTGGTGAATACTTCCCAAGGCTTTGACACAGGAACTGTTCAATGTGCAGATAAATCTTGGGCGAGACACCCAAGCCACCGGAATCACGGGCAAGATGCCCGTGCCACCATAACTTTGAACAGTTCCTGGGCTTTGACATGGGGGTGGCGAAAAAGCTTTGCGGTCGGGATGCCAAAGTGTTTATGAATTGAAGAGATGTCCGTCTGGAGGAATGGGCCGTGCCTCGCGAGCCGGGGGAGAAGGCCTGTTCACGCCATCCAATTCCTCGAAGGATCGTGCAATGAGCGATGCCCCAAACCAATTTGAGAATGGCAAAAGCCCCGCCTCGGAAGAACCCCGCAGCGTTCATGTGGGGATCGAGGACAAGAAAGGCAGGCGCCGGATGCCCTGGCTCTGGGTGCCGACAGCGTATTTCGCCGAGGGGATTCCCTACATTATCGCGATGACGCTTTCGGTCATCATGTATAAGAAAATGGGAATCTCGAACGAGCAGATCGCCCTGTGGACGAGCCTTCTTTACTTGCCCTGGACGATCAAACCGCTCTGGGGTCCGCTGGTGGATATGTATTGGACCAAGCGCAACTGGGTGATCTGGATGCAGTTGCTGATCGCCATCGCGCTTGGGGCGGCGGCTTTTGCCATCAACCTTCCTGGATTCTTCAAAATAACCTTAATCATATTTTTCGGCCTGGCCTTCTTATCCGCCACGCATGACATTGCCTGCGACGGCTTCTACATGCTCGGCCTGAGCGAAGGGCAGCAGACATGGTTTGTGGGCATACGCGCGGCCTTCTACCGCATGGCGATGATTGTCGGAACAGGCATTCTGGTGATTATCGCAGGATGGATCGAGGGGCGGACGGGCTTGCCCCCTGTGAGTTTTGCCGCTGTGGCCGTGAAGTCCGGGGAAGGGGCTGCGCCGCCGCCTCCCGTGCCCGCCTTGACATATCCCGCGCCGCAAAAACCGGCTCCCGGACAGCGGATTATCATCGATGCGGAAAAAATTGAACTCAAAGAAGGCGAGAAAAAGGCGGTTCATATCCGCTTGGCCGAAAAACCGGCCGAGGGCAAAGAAGTGGTTGTTTCCATCGACCGCTTCGCCGGGGCGAAAAGCCTCACTGTGGCCAAGGGCGACGTGATCAAATTCACAACCAGCAACTGGGATGAGCCGACTACGGTTTTGATAGGAACAAGCAAGTCTCTGCGTAAAAGCGAGAACGCTGAATTCCGCGCCACAGCGGGTAATGTCCCACTCTCGTGGACAGTGGTTCTAGGATTTTGCTGCGCGATGTTTGCCTTCTTCTTTCTCTATCATAGTGCGATGCTTCCGCATCCGTTTAAGGATTATCCCGAAAGCGGCCCGGACCGCCCGCCTTTCATCCGTGCCGCGTTCTGGCTGGGTATAGCAATGTTTATCGCCTATGTACTTGTGGCGGACCTGACTGGCCTGCTGACTCAAATACTCACTCCGGCAAAGACTTATTTCATGGGCAAGGGCTGGAAACTCGACAAGGGCCAATGGGATTCGATCTTCAAACTGGTCCGAATTCTGCTGGTTGCGGCCATCCTCATCTGGCTTTTTCTCCGCAAAAGCGCTCGCCGCGTAATGGGCGCGGCTTTCAACGCCTTCGCGAAAGAGAGCGGCATCGCATTTGATGAGGTCTTTGTCTCGTTCTTCCGCAAGAAGGGCATCGGACTGATGATTACCTTCCTGCTGCTCTACCGCCTGGGCGAAGCGCAATTGGTCAAACTCGCCCAGCCCTTCATGCTCGATCCCCGCAGCGACGGGGGATTGGGCCTCTCCACCGCTGATGTGGGAATCGCTTATGGCACTGTCGGAATTCTCTGCCTTACCATCGGCGGCATTTTGGGAGGGCTTGCTGTCTCGCGCGACGGTTTGAAAAAATGGTTCTTCCTGATGTGCTGCGCCATTAACATTCCCGACGCGCTCTATGTGTATATGGCTTACGCGAAACCCGACAATTTCATAACGATTCTTGGCTGCGTGGGGCTGGAGCAACTAGGCTACGGCTTCGGATTCACGGCCTACATGGTCTATATGCTCTACTGCGCCCAGGGCGAATACAAAACGGCGCACTTTGCCATCGCCACAGGATTCATGGCGCTGGGCATGATGGTTCCAGGCATGATCAGCGGATTCCTCCAGGGGATCATCGGCTACCCGAGCTTCTTCATCGCCGTCTGCATTTTCACGCTGCCGGGCTTTATCCTGCTGCCGTTTATTCCGCTCGATCCGGAATTCGGCAAGAAGAAGAAAAAAGAGGCGGCCTGAGACTGGGCTGAGCGGCGAGGGAGAGAGAAAAGGAAGACGCGAGTGCGCGGCCGCACGCGGGGGCATATTGCGCAGACTGGCCGAATGGCGAGAAAGAGAAAAAAAGACGCGAGTGCGGAGCCTCGCGATCCCAGGGCTGCGATCCCAGGGCTGCGATTCCAAGGCTGCATCGCATGCATGAGATGATGTGGAAAAGCGGCGGACAACCGCGGACGGACTTCTTCCGTCCAAGTAAAGGCTCTGGCGCGGCGTATTTGGGAATGCCGCCCGTATTGACCTGATGCCCCCAGCCGAACCTTTGCCGGGAGGCCGCTTCAACGAGACCGATGAGACAAATGGGACCAACGGGACCAATGAGACGTTTTCCGATAAGATTGGGCGCGCGGTTGCGCAATGAGTTTGGCGTGAATTAATCCTTTGGCTTTTTCATGGCCGCCCACGAAATATCCTCCACTTTGAGCACGTCACCCCCTGCCCGCGCCGCCGTTTTTCCGGCGCAATCCGCCTTGGCGGCGTGGCGGGCGTTGTTTTGGCTGGAGATCAAGCGCATGGCGCGCGGATGGCGCTGGCGCGGGCTGCTGATCGTGGCGGCCGTTGGCGCGTTTTGGTGGAGGCGCGACGGATTTGGCGAGGGGCGCCCTATCTTTTTTCCGCTGGGTGATGTGGGGCTGGCGGGATTTTCGGCGTTGTTCGGGGCGGGAGCGGCCGTGCTCGGGGCGGATGCGCTTTCGCAGGCGCAAAGGGCGCGCGCGCTGCGGCTTCTCGACGCGCGTCCGGCGTCCGACGCGGGCGTGGCGCTGGCCCGCTGGCTTGCCGCGGCGATTCTGCTGGCGCTCGCGGGGGCGGCGGTCCTTCTGGAAATTGTTGGATTGCGAGCGTGGATCGAACAGCCCGCCGCGCAGGAACCTTTCGCCGCGCTGATGGCGTTTTGGTGGATTCCTCTCATTGTGGTGGGCGTGGCGCTTGGGCAGGCGTGCCGCTCATTTGTTCGCAACGACGCCGCCGCGCTGGCCGCCGCGTTGATATTGCTGCTGGTGTTTGGGCTGTTCCTTTGGCGGCTGGCCAATCCCATTTCGTTCTTCTACAACTACGCCCCCGCGGTTGGGATAGTGATTCCCTCGATGGACCTCTTGCGCGACGCAGGATTCTCCCTGGTTTTGGCGCTGGGGATTGTGGGGGTGGGTGCGCTTGCGCAGCGGCATCGCATGCCCCGAAGCCCGATCTCGCCCGAGCCGCCGTATCGCCGCAAACCGCTGCCGACATTTCGCGCGCCTGTTTGGCCATTTCGGCAGTTTCTTTTTACAGACGCAGCCACTCGCGCTGCCGCGATTGTGCTTTTCGCCGCCGCCCTGGCCGTTCAGATCCCCTGGTCGCGCGAATGGCGGTTCTTGCAGTCGCTCAATGCGGAATGGCCCGTGACGCCGCCGCCGCTGCCGCCCGAGCTAGCCATGCGTCCGTTTCCGCGCTGGAATCTGCCGCGGCTCGATGCGCAAATTGGCGCGAAGCCCGGCGATCCCTGGCGATTCACTTTTTCGGCCGTCAACTCGACCACAGAATCGCTTTCGTGGGGCGCGGTGGCGCTTTCGCCCGTCTGGGACAAGCCGCAATTCACCAGCCCGACGCTGGTCGCAGTTCAACCGGGGCCGGACCCGGATTCGTGGGTATTTCCATTTGCGCCGCCGCTCGATCCGGGAACCACGCGCACTCTCAGTCTGGAAGTGCGCCCGCGGCCTGGATCGGAACGCATGCACCGATGGGCGCGCCATCCGCGCTACTCGAATGTCGGGCGGCTCGGCGCGTGGTGGCCGCGTCCGGCCGGGTTCGATCTGATGAACCGCCGCATGGTGGTGTCCGCGCAGCCCATGCAATATCTTCTGCGTATTCCAGCGGGGCCGTCGTCGTCATCGGGCAGCAGCGTGATACCGGCAGTGGCTGGCGCGGATGTCGAAAGGCGGGGCGGCGCATGGGAAGCGCGCTCGCTTTTTGCCCAATCGCGAATTTCGCTGGTTTTGGCGCCATACGCCGTCGCGGAACAAAATACCGACGGACTCGATCTGCGGCTGCTTGTTTTCGAGCGCCACCAGGAAATCGCCGATACAATGCTGGGAACATGGAACAAGCGCCAGATGCGTCTGCGGAGGGTGTTTGGAGTTCCACCCGCGCCATTTGTTTTCCACGAAGCCGCCGCTGGAGGTCTCGGCCCTGATCCGCTGGCCATTTCGTCGGAACAATTCGACCTTCTTGACGATCACCAATACGATCCGGAGGTGCATGAGAATCAACTTTTCAACGAAATGAACACGGTATTTCCGCCGGTGCAGATGGCAATTTTGCGATTATGGTCCGAGGCCGCGCTGGGGATGGCGGCTGAACCGTATCTCTTGCGCGATTCGCTGCTCGAATATCTGCACGAATATGCGCTGGCGGGCGGATTGGAGCCATCCAACCCGTGGGAACGCAACCGCCCCGCTCCGGCCAAGCCGCTGGTTCCGTGGCGAGGTCCGGGGCGCGGAAGCCTGCCGTTCGATTTTCGCGATGTGGACCGCATGACGCTGCGGCGGCCTTGGGATGAATCGACGCTGATGTCTGAGTCGTCGCGCAAATTATCCGAACGGCGGGCGAAATCGTTCCACCATGCCATTCGTTTTGCGCTTGGGGACGAGAACTACCGCGAGTTTCTGCAGAATTTGTTTGCGCGCCGGTCCGCTGTGCCCTTCACGCTTGATGAATATCTGGCGCTTGCCCAGCAGCATTCGTCGAGGCCGCTGAAGCCGATTGCGGACCAGATTCTCGGCTCCGCGCGTCTGCCGACTCTGCGAGCCCGCCAGGCCTTTCTCTATCGCGATCAAGACCCAAATACGCGGGAATTGTTTTACACAACAGAGGTTGTCGTTGCGAACGAGGGCGAAGGCACATGGCCCGTGCCCGTGGTGCTCAGCCTCGAAGACGGACTGGTCGAGCGCATCGTGGTGCTGGGGCCGGGCGAAAAACAGACGCTGACTTTCAAGACGCGCTCGCGTCCGCAAGTGCTGGCGATGGATCCGTTCGGGTGGCTGCCGCAGGTTCCGCCATTCAAACCCAAAAGCAAAACGCAGGAGCATTCGAAGATATTCCTGAAAAACATAATCGACAGGACAGGATAGGCGGGGTTGGGCCTGGTTGTTTGCTCTTCGAATTTCGCGCAAAAATGTGATATGCGGTTTGTGATGTAGCGGCGGCGGATTGCGCTAGGCGCTTGACCCTGAAGGGGCCTCCCGCCATAAGCGTATGGGAAAAGCCGGGTGGCTTTTGCCCCCAAACGCAGAATGCGAAGAAAAACGGCCTGCTTTTATTCTTATGATTTGGGATTTCGGACGCGGAGGTGACAGGGGCCTGGTGGCTCTCGCGGTCTTCAAAACCGTTGTGCCGCCCCGCAGGCGGCGGGTGGGTTCGATTCCCATTCACCTCCGCCAGAAAGACAGTTGGGAGATGCAAGTTGTGGGTTGTGAGTTGTGAGAAAAGAAGGGGTCAGTGGGCAGGGATCAGTTAAAGATATGCATTGGGCGGATGGAAAATAGGCAATGTCCTTGGGTCCCTTTTTATCGTTTGGAATTTTTACGTCGCATAGGTCTCATAGGTCCCATAGGTCCCATACGTCCCATACATCCCCTCTCCACGCTCAGGTGGCAGAGATTCCGTTTCGCATAATTGGCGACTTGCGAAGAAGAGCGTAAATATGGCTAAGCGGCGAAATGGCAAATCGCAAAAGCCGGACTCGCGCAGGCGCCTGCCTTCGGTGTCGGCGCTGCTGGAACTAAAGGATACCAAGGCGCTGATTGAGGATTATTCGCGTCCAGTGGCGCTCGGCGCGCTGCGGGCGGCGCTTGATGCATTGCGCGCGCAAATGGCTGGCATAGCGGAAAGCAAGATAAAGAAGGCCGGCGGCGAGGAACAAAGGGGAGAAGAAGCGGGTGGCGCGCCGGAAATGCGAGAGGCGCCGAGCGCGGAAGCGGTATTGGCGCGGGCGCGCGAGATTGCCGCAGCGGAAGAACTCCACCGAATGCGCCGCGTCGTGAATGCCACGGGGATTATCCTGCACACGGGCCTTGGGCGGGCCGTGCTGCCGGAGCGTGCGGCGAAGGCGCTGGCGGCGATGAACCGTCCGTGCAACGTGCAGATCGACCTCGATACAGGTCTGCGGGGCAGGCGCGGCAACGCGATCGAACGGCTGCTGCGGCGGCTGACGGGCGCGGAGGCGGCGCTGGTCGTGAACAACAATGCGGCGGCCACGCTGCTCATTTTGGCAGCGCTGTGCCAGGGGCGCGAGGTCATCGTCTCGCGCGGGCAATTGATCGAAATCGGCGGGTCTTACCGGCTGCCGGATTGCGTTCACCAAAGCGGCGCGATCCTGGTCGAGGTGGGCACGACGAACAAAACCCATTTGCGCGACTACGAAAATGCGCTGACGGAAAACACGGGCGCGATCCTCCACGTGAATCCGAGCAATTACCGCGTAATCGGGTTTTCGGAAAGTGTGCCGCTCGCCGAGCTGGCGGGGCTGCGGCGCGGACGCCCCTTTTTCCTCCTCGACGATCTGGGCTGCGGATCGCTTGTCGCAACGGAACGCTGGGGGCTGCCTCACGAACCAACTGTTCAGGAAAGCGTGGCGGCGGGGGCGGATGTAGTGTGCTTTAGCGGCGACAAAATGATCGGCGGGCCGCAGGCGGGGATCATTGCGGGCAAGCGAGAACTCATAGATCGCATCCGCAAACACCCGCTGGCGCGGATGCTGCGCGTATGCAAATTGACGAGCCTGGCGCTCGAACATACGCTCCGGCTTTTCCTTGATCCGGACACGCTTTTGGAGTCGAACCCGACGCTGAGGATGATTGCCCTCACGGAGGGCGAATTGCGCGCGAGGGCCAGGCGGCTGCGCGGGCGTTTGTTGCGCGCGGCGCCCGGCTGGCGCATCGAAATCGCGCGCGGACAGAGCGCCACGGGAGGCGGTTCGCTGCCGGATGCGACGCTGCCCACTTGGCTGATTTGCGTGGAAGCGCCTGGAATATCCGCCGATGAACTTGCCGCAATGCTCCGCCGCAACGAGCCGCCTGTCATCGCGCGAATAGAAAAAGACAGAGTGGTCATGGATCCGCGGACGCTGATGGAAGGCGACGACGTGATCGTTGCCAAGGCATTCGAGGAATTGCCGCGCCGCTTGCCCCCACCGCCGCCATCCTGGCCGCGAAAGGAAAAACATGGCGATTGATTTGCGCCGCCGCAAAGCCGTTATGGGGCGCTCGATGCGCCTCGGGCATTGCGTATGCAATCCGAAAAACCCATGTCCCTGCGACGTTTTCAAGGAACACAACGTCTGCCCCTGCGCGGGGGAATCATTGCCGGCGCGAAAAGACGCCGCCAATGTGGCGCTGACGCATCATGTGCGGCGCGCGGGATGCGCATCGAAAATCGGACAGGGCGATTTGTTGCGGATTATCGAGCGTCTGCCCAAGGTCGAAGACCCCAATGTCCTGATCGGCGCGGCGGCGGGCGATGACGCGGGCGTGTATCGGCTCGGCGATGTGCCCCGGGGCCAATGCCTCGTGCAGACGGTTGATGTGTTCACGCCGTGCGTGGATGATCCGTATTTGTTCGGGCGCATCGCCGCGGCCAATTCATTGAGCGACGTCTATGCGATGGGCGGGCGTCCGATTACAGCGCTTTCGATAGTGGGATTTCCAATCGATGATCTCGCGCCGGAAATCCTCGAATCCATGTTGCGTGGCGGCATGGAGGCGCTGGCGGAGGCGGGTTGCGCACTCATCGGCGGACACAGTGTTAATGACGAGGAAATCAAGTTCGGATATGCAATTACGGGCCTGATCGGCGCGGCGCAAGTAGTGGCGCGGCAAGGCGCGCGCGCAGGCGATGCGCTGGTGCTGACGAAACCGCTCGGGACGGGAATGATCGCCTTCGCCGCGCAGATTGGGCGGATTCGCGCCGAGGCGCAGGCGGAAGCCGCGGCGTCGATGGCGGCGCTCAACCGCGACGCGGCCGAGTTGATGACGCGCCTCGGCGCGCACGCCTGCACAGACGTCACAGGATTCGGCCTGGCCGGGCACCTCCTGGAAATGATGCGTTCGTCGGGCACAACGGCGGAAATAGACCTTGGCGCTCTGCCTGTATTCGCCGCCGTGCCCGAATGCATCCGGCTCGATGTGGTGCCGGGCGCGATTGAGAAAAATCAGGAATATGCCGGGGCGTGGGTGCGGGCGGAAGACGCCGCGGCAGAGTCGAATCTCTGTGTGTTTTTCGATCCACAAACATCGGGCGGACTTTTGATCGCGCTGCCGGAGGCGGAGGCGGACGCGATTGTAAAAGAACTGCGCGAGCGCGGACATGCAGGCGCAGCGCGCATAGGAAGCGTATGTGAATCGATGCCAGGAAGCCCGCCGGGAACGATTCTGGTGCGAGAAACGGAATTTCAGAATATGCATGGAACTCAAGGAGCCATTCTAATGAGCGAGAAGGCCGAATCGCCAACTCCCAGCAAGCAATTCGCATCCTCTGTATCTTCCGCGCAGGCCGCGCCGGAACTTTCGCCCTGCTGCGATCATCCGCCCGAGGCGCCGGGCAGCACTGTGCCTTCCGCCGCAAAGGCAACGGCGGGGGCGATTGCAGCTGGAGGAGGAGGCGGAACGGGCGCGCAGGCGGACTCGATAGCGGAATTCTCCGAGTTCATGAAAGCGGCCAATGCGCCGGGGGCAGTGGATGCTCGTGCAAAAAAGCTAATCGCCATCGCGCTTTCTATCGCGCGGCATTGTGAGCCGTGTTTGAAATTGCATATCCGCTCGGCGCTGCAAATGGGACTTTCGCGCGCGGAAATCGACGAGGCCGCGGCGCTTGTTATTGCTTTTTGCGGATGTCCGGCAATGATGTTCTATCGCGAAATCTGGGCGCAGATCGAATCTGCCGCCAGTGCGCAAACGCTGAATCCGTAATGAAAATCACGCCTTCCGGACTTCTTCGACGCGACATGAACCCCGATGTCCGGCTGATGATTTGCACGGCCGGGCATGTAGATCACGGCAAAACGCGGCTGGTTGAACTTCTGACAGGATGCCGCACAGACCGTCTGCGCGAAGAGCAGGAACGAGGCATGACGATCGACCTGGGTTTTGCGCCGTGTTCGCTCGGCGGAAACCTCTGCGCGGGGATTGTAGATGTCCCGGGACACGAAAAGTTTATTCGCAACATGGTGGCGGGCGTTTCGGGAATCGATATGTGCATTTTCGTCGTCGCGGCCGATGACGGCATTATGCCGCAAACCGTTGAACACCTGCACATTCTGGAATTGCTGGGAGTCCGCTATGGGATTGTGGCGCTGACGAAAATTGACCTTGTTGCGCCGGAGCGAGTGGAGGAAGTGGCAAAGTCGATTCGGAATTTTCTGCGGGACACATTTCTTGGAGAGGCGCCAATTCTGCCCGTGTCCGCGGAAACATGCGTGGGATATGAGGATTTGTATGAGGCGCTGGCGGCGGCAGCCAAAGGAATCGCGCGGCGCAAACGAGCGGGCGTGTTCCGGATGCCTGTCGAACGCACCTTCCAGCGGCAGGGTTTCGGAACAGTTGTTACCGGGATTCCGCTCGATGGCGTGGTGCGCGCGGGCGGCGCGGTGGAACTGGTTCCTGGAGGCCGGCTGG
The DNA here is from genome assembly GCA_964446285.1 of uncultured Candidatus Sumerlaeota bacterium. Lineage (GTDB taxonomy): Bacteria > Sumerlaeota > Sumerlaeia > SLMS01 > CAYUNT01 > CAYUNT01. The sequence continues at coordinate 13,046 of CAYUNT010000007.1, forward strand.
GGAAAATCCGTTCGCTGCAATGCTTTTTGCGCGACGCCAATGAGGGAGGCGCGGGGCAATGCCTGGCGCTAAACGTGCCCGAATTCGCGCATCCCGCGCCGAAACGTGGACAGGTGCTGTGCGCTCCAGGCATGTTGCAGGCGGCGGCGATCTTCCACGCGCGTGTTCGTGCGATTTCCGGCATGGAAAAGCCGGTTCAGAATGCGGAGGCGCTGAAATTTCACACAGGGACATCAGAAACGCCGGCGAAAATCTATTTGCTGGAAGGAAATGCGCTGGCCGCTGGCGAATCGGCGCTGGTTACTGTGGTGACATCCGAACCTGTGGCGGCGGCGGTGCATGACCGATTTTTGCTTCGGCGTCCGTCACCTGCGGCCACGATCGGCGGCGGAGAAATCCTCGGGATTACGCGGGAAATGCATCGACCGCGCCGAGCCGCTTGCCTGGATGCCTTGCGCGCGTATGAAGAGTCGCTCGCAGGATGTGATCCGGCATCGCCTGAAGGAATGGAGCGGCGGATTCTGCATTGTCTGAGACATGAAAAGCATTATGGCGCACCGCCAAGTGAATTGTTCCGTGCGCTGCTTCTGGAACCCAACGCGGCTTGCGGCATTATCGCGGAACTGATTTCCAAAGGGAACATTCTGCGACTGGATTCCGCTGCTTCAACTATGAGCAAAACGTCGAGCATGGATTTGCATGATCCGGGCGCGCTTTTGTCAGACAATGCCTGGCTGATCGACGGGGCGGCGTATCAACAAGTCCTAAGCGGAGCGCGCAGGCGCGTTATTCATGCGCGAGACGAAGAAAAGTCGCTTAGCATCGCGGCCGCTGATTTGCAGGAGCCGGGTTCGCCAGGACCGTGGCCTGAGCCGTTGGCAGAGGCGATTCAAGCGGCGCTCGTGGGCGAAAACCTCATTGCCGTGCAGGGAAATCGCCTGGCGTTGCAGTGGGCCTCCGCCGGGATTGACTCGCCGGAACAAGCGCTTCAGGAGCGCATTCGAATCTTGTATGTGCGGAGTGGTTTTCATTCGCCGCGCCCAGAGGAACTGCCCGGACTGCTGGGCGCGCCTTCTGGCGCCGTGGCGCGCGCGGTGGAAATCCTCAAGCGCGAAAAGCAAATCGTGCAGATTGCCCCGAATGTCATTCTCGCCATCGAACACCTTCGCCATGCGCAGGAAATCATCGTGCGCCGAATTCGGGAAAAAGGCGCGCTCGACTCGGCGGATTTCAAATACGATCTCGATTCCACGCGGAAATACGCGCTGGCAATATTGGATTATTTCGACTCGCGCCGCCTCACTTTTCGCACGGGAAACGAACGGCGCCTGGCGCCTGGATTTGAGAAATTCCTTATCTAGCGCTTGCCTTTGCGCGGGCGGACGGCGAAGAGAAGAAGCCGCTGCGCCAAGGCCAATTTGATCTGGCGCATTCCGGCGCGCGCGAATGGGCGCGAATTCCAAAGGATGATATTCGTTTATGGCAATCGACGACAGTTTCGATGCGTCGAAGGCGGCTGGACGCTTTCCGCGTTCGCCGCGACTTCCCGTGGCGGGATTTTGGATTCGGTTCCTGGCGTTTGTGGTGGATTGGATTTTGCTGACGGGATTGATGTATGCGCTGGCGCTTGTGGGGCGCGAGGCGATTCTGGCAGCGGGCGCATGGGCCGGGCGGGTGGCGGCAGTGGCGATTTTCGCTTATTTCTGGCTTGGCGATGGGCCGATTGGAAAAGGGCGCACGCTCGGGAAAGCGATTTTGGGCCTGCGAACCGTCGCGGCGGCGGATGGAGCCCCTCTCGGCTGGCGCGAGTCGTTTTTGCGCGCGCTGATTCTCGTTCCGCAGCGGATGTGGGTTTTGTATTTCATCGATCCGATTCTGGTTGCGGGAGGAAGCGGGTATCTGGCGCGAATCGTCGAAGTGCAACTGGCAAATATCCTGACGCTGGCTTTGTTTTTGGGTCAGATTCTTCGGGTGGCGATGAACCCGGCGCGCCAGGGATTCCACGACGCGGCGGCTGGGTCTCTCGTGCTTGGGGCGGACCACGCGGACACCGTCTGGAGCCAGCTGGAGGAAACGGCGGGGCCAGAAGGCATGGCGCGGATGCGTCTGGCGCGCCGCTCGGGGTGGGTCGGGCTGATCGCGACGTTTGTAATGCTTTCATATATGTCGTTCGGCCCGCTTTTCAACGCGCAGAACCGCCAGAATATCGAGCATCTGAAACGACTTCAGCAAATCGAAGACAAATATGGATTTGAAGTGGCGTCCGCGGGACCATCCAAGCCACTCGACGATGAGAAGAAGGAATTGCCAGGCGCAACAGAGAGGTCCTCTTCCTCTGCTTCCGAGAAGGACAAGAATTCGGCCTCCGCATCGGGCAATTCGTCGGCCGCATCGGAGAAATCGCAAACGCCAAATGGAAGCACCACGGCGGACGATGCATCAGGAACCGCGGGAATCGCGCGGGCTATCGCTCCGCTGGAACGCGTTTATTTCTGCCTGAAGCGCGAAATAGACCGCCGCCCCGCCGATCAAATTCGCGCGGAATTTAATCAGTTTCTCGATGAACTCCTGGCGGAGGCGGAGAAAATTCAGGGCGAGGGCTATCTGACTCCGTTCTCGCACATTCCGAAGGGGTCCATGATTGTCTTCATCCACCAGGAATATGTGGACCTGGTGTTGTTTCAAAAGGGATATGACGTTGTGCGCGAAGAACGGCGGTGGACAATGCAGCCGCTGCTGGAGGATCGCGCATCTGCCGCGGGCGAAAACGAAAAGAAAGACGTCAGGAACGCGCGGAAGAAAGGCAGTTGAGAATAATATCCACTGTCCGTTCCGCAGCGCCGCGATTGCGCGCTACGGCTTCGGCGGCGAGTTTGCCCAATTCGCGCCGACGCGAGTCGTTGGAGAATAGCTCGATTAACGTCGAACCTATTGCATCGGCGCGGGCCTCGATACCGCCTTGTTTCGGGCCGAGAATCCGCACGATTTCTGGCTGTTCGTGCATGTAGGGTCCGCGCACGACGGGGATGGCGTGGACGGCGGCTTCGAGAAGATTGTGACCGCCGATGGGAACCCACGAACCGCAAACAAGCGCGACGTCGCCGAGGCCGTATATGCGCGCCAGGCGGCCCATTGCATCGAGAAGAAAAACACTCGGAGCGGCGGCGACGGAGGATGTGGAGGGCGAGGCCGCGAGTGGTGCGGAAGAGAGTTGCGCAGCGGCTTGCGGGGCTGAGGCGCGAAGATAAGACCATTGCTGGCGTTCGAGGAGTTCGGCCACGGCGTTGAAGCGTTCTGGATGCCGCGGGGCCAAAACCAAGCGGGCATCAGGGAATTTTTCGCGAAGCGCGCGGAATCCCGCCAGAACGATTTCCTCTTCGCCCGGGTGTGTGGAGCCGGCTACAACCACGCGCGCATCAGCGGGCCACCCAATACGGGCCAATTCCTCGCGGCGCTCCTCGGGAGAAAGCGGCTGGCCCAGGGCGTCGAATTTGCAGTTGCCCGTGACGTGAATCAGATTTTCCGCAACGCCCATGCCGCGAATACGTTCGGCCTCCTCAGCGGTCTGCATGCAAAATGCGCGAAAAGCCGCAAGCGGACGGCGAAATAGCACGCGTCCTCGTCGATACCACTGCGCGGATTCGGGACTTACTGTTCCATTGGCGAGGAACACGGGAATGGCGCGCCGGCCGCACTCGCAGAGGAAATTGGGCCAGAGTTCTGTTTCGTGAATTATAATAAAATCGGGGCGGTAATGATCGAGAAACCGGCGGACGATGCGAGAGAAATCGAGAGGATAATAGAAAATCTCTTTGGCTTCGCGAAGCATTTTTTGGGCGTGCGCCTGGCCGGTTTCTGTGACGGTGGATGCCATGTAATGCCACTGCGGATGGCGAGCATTCAGCCGGCGCAAAACGGCTGCTGCGGCGACGACTTCGCCCACAGAAACGGCATGAAGCCAGGCGCGGCACGGCGCGATTGCGGAAGGCGGAGAAGCGCCAAGGGATTGCGCGCTGGCATATTTAGGTGCAGCAGATGCAGAGTCCTGAACGCTCGAAGGAAGACCTCGGCCAAGCATTCCTGGCAGGCTCTCGCGGTATTTTTTCAGGGCAATCCGCCGGTAAACCAGCGGCGGCAGGAAGAAGGGAAGCGCGGCGGAGTATAGGGCATCAAAGACGGTTGGCATGGGATGATAACGCGGCATGGAGAACTGCGAATTGGGACGTAAGGAGTAAGAGGGGGATGCAGGGGGGCGGTCCGGAAATAAGTATCTCCTTATTCAACGCGGCCGAAGCGGCGTTCGAGTTCGATGCGGGTGATAAGGATCATGGTGGGGCGTCCGTGGGGGCATGTTATCGCGTCGCGATTGCGGCGCAAATCCGCAATCAGTGCCTTCATTTCCTCGATCGAGAGCGCGCGCCCCGCTTTGATGGCGGCGCGGCAGGCCATGCGGGCGGCCACGCGATGGCGGCGCTCCTCGATGGGCGCGCGGCGTCCGCGTCCGGGCGTGTCCTCCGCGGAAAGAAGGTCGGCCACAAGGCCCTCGATGTCGAGTCCATCCAGATGCGCGGGAATCGCGCGAACAATAAAATCGCGTCCGCCAAATTCCTCGATTTCCAGGCCGAGTTCGTTGAGCAAAGGCAAAAGGTCCTGCATGGCGGGCATGTCGCCCGGCGCGACCTCGATGGTGAGCGGGAGGAGCAGCGGCTGGCGGACAGGGGCCTCGCGGCGCGAAAGTATTTGCAGATACAGGATTTTCTCGTGCGCCGCGTGCTGGTCGATCAGGAGCATCGCATCGCCGAACCGCGCGATGATATATGTGGAAGCGATTTGCCCGAGCGGTTCGGGATCGCCAAACTGGTCCCAAAGAGGCGCGGCAAGCAGGCGGGATTCCTCGCGCTCGGCGGCGGATAGTGAAGCGGAGCTCTGCTGGAATGGGGACGGATATGCAGATGCGTCCGCCGCCATGTGCTGCTCGCCGCCGCGCATTGAATCCTGCGAGGGGCCTAGGGTCGATACCGGGCCGAACCAGTCCGTCTGCTCGCCCCGCGCTGGAGCATAGCCCACGAAATCGGTGGGTTTTCGCAAGGCGCCGGGGCGGGCGAGCGCGTCGGGCGATGTGAAAAACAGAGGCAATTCCGGCGAATCCTGTGGAACGGTGAGGCTTGTTGCGCCTGTGCGCGGCGCATGGTCGCCCGGCGCGGAGGCGGAAAATCCAGGGATCAGCTGCGCGGATCGCAGTCCTTCGACGAGCAACCGATACATGCTTCCGGCGACGGCGTGTTCGTCGCGAAAACGCACTTCTTCCTTGGTGGGATGGACGTTTACGTCCACCTGCTCGGGATCGATTTCAATGAAGAGCGCGGCGGTGGGCTGGCGTCCGACCATGAGAAGTCCGCGATAGGCTTCGAGAAGCGAGGCGGATAGCAAGCGCGAGACGATCGGGCGGCGATTGACGAAAAAAGCCTGATGGCGTCTGTCGCGGCGTCCGAGTTCGGGGCGGCCCAAAACGCCTTCGAGCCGGATGGCGTGGCGCTTGCCTGCGATGGGAAACAGCGAATCGCCAACCTGCGGCCCCCATAATTCGCGCGCGCGGTCGAGAAGACTCTGATCCGGAGGAATGTCAAAAAGCGTGCGGCTATCGACCTCGACGCGCCATCCAACCTCGGGGCGCGAAAGGGCCTGGAGCGTGACGATTTGAATGATGGAATTCAATTCGGAACGCGGACTTTTGAGGAATTTCAGGCGGGCGGGAGTATTGTAAAAAAGATCGCGAACCTCGAAGCGCGTGCCGGGCGGGCAGCCTGCGGAGGCGATTTCCTCGATGCGGCCGCCCTCGATGCGAACGCGCGTTCCGGCCAGGGCGTCGTGGGGGCGGGTCAGGATTTCCACGCGAGCCACGGAGGCGATGGAAGGCACGGCCTCGCCGCGAAATCCGCGCGTATGGATGCGCGAAAGGTCTTCCACGGTGCGGATTTTGCTTGTGGCGTGGCGCTGGAGCGCCAGCTCGGCGTCGTCGCGGTCCATGCCGGAGCCGTCGTCGATGATGGTGATGTCGCGGGCGGAATTCGAGACGAGAACGGCAATACGCCGGGCGCCCGCGTCGAGCGAATTCTCGACCAGTTCCTTCACGGCGGACGCGGGGCGGACAATCACCTCGCCGGCGGCAATCTGGTTGATGAGCGTCTGGGGGAGAACTGCAATCTGACCCATGCGAGTTATCGCATCCAATCGAAGGGGCGTGTGTCTCGGCGCAATGCCCTGGAGCAGCCGCCGGAAATGCCATGCGGCTGCCGCACTGCGCAAAAACACAGTCTATAATGGTTGGCCGCCGCGAGGCGATGAAATTTCCGCGGTGTCCGGCGCGCGCTGGCTGGCGGCCCAATCGCCCATGCGTTCGATGCGGAGCTGGCGCGCGAGCAAGCCGAGCATCGCATCGATCTGGCGGCGTTTATCCTCGGCAGACAAAGAGAATCCCGCGGCGCGGGGCTGGGATGCGCGGCGGGGAAAGACGCGCGAATCGCCCTTTTGGAGGTCTGTGGCATCCGCGCCGTGAACAAGAAACGACACGGGCAACCCCGCGCGGCACAGCGAACGGATAGCGCTTTGAAAATATGCAGGACCAGCAGTCAAGACATATCCCGCGCCGATGGGCAGGCGCAGTCGGGGCGTGACGCTGATAGGAATTTCCCAGAAATCGCTGTTCAATGAATCCTCTTGTGATTTGGGGCTGCGCTCTGAAGGCGAAGCGGAAGCGCGGCGCTCGGATCCAATGCTCGCATCTCGAATTGCGCGTTCTTCGCGGCGGAGAATATGCCGATTGGGGCGGTAGGGGCGCAATGGGGCGCGCCCGTAAGAAAAGCGGCCGAACTGGCGTTTTCCAAAATCCCACCGGCGGGCAACCAAGGCGTCGGCCAGGCGGAGCAGCGGACCCCAGAATGTCGGCAAAAGCGAGGCGTCGTAAAGGAATCCCGCGCGGCGAATGGCTCGAAGGAGGCGGGCATCCACATCATATCCGGGCGAACGAAATCCGCGCGGAAGCACATTGAGGGTCTCTTGAAAACGCTGCCGGGCGTGCGCCAGATCGTCGAGAATTGTCCCCATCGGCAGAAGGCTCATGCCAATGCGGTGCGCGAGCGAATGGCAGCCGATCTCGTGTCCGCGCCTCAGGAATTCGCGCGCCATTTCCAATTTCGCCTGGCATTCGATATCTCGCGCCACCACGAAAAACGTGGCGCGGATCGAATGGCGGTCAAGGGCATCGAGCAGCCAGGGAATGCCATCAAGCCACACCGGATCGCGGTCAAATGAAGAAAGAATGGGCTGGCCATAGCATTGACGAATGGCCCAAAGGCCATCAATATCCACCGAGACAAAACCCAGGGGCCAGGAGGGGGAAGAGGGCCGAGAGTGACGCGAGGGCGGCGGGTTCATGGATTGATAATCGCTGACGGGAACAAGGAATTGCGTGGGACTGCGGAATTAGCGCGATGGAAAATGCGAAAAAACAGAGCCGGGCGGCAGCGTGGCGGGGTTTCCGCTGGCGTCTATATAGATAAGTTCCCCTATTCTGGTTTTTGCAATCACACGACCGATTTCGTGGACGGGCAATTTCGAATCGGCTGCGGCCACTGCACGCTTCACCTCGGCCAGCTCGGCGGCGGTGGCAAATAGCAATTCATAGTCCTCACCTCCGAAAAGCACGCAGGAAAGCTCATTACGGCGGGCGGGATTGTCGGCGGCCCATGCGGTGAGATCGGCGCTGACGGGGAGGCGCGAAAGATCAATGCACAGCTGGACGCGCGACGCCTGCGCGAGAAGACGAGATTCATTATCCAGGCCGTCGCTAATGTCGATCATGGCGAGGTCGGCAAAAGCGCGGGCGAGCGCTTGACCGGCGGCGGGGCGGGGAGTTGGCGTGGCGTGGCGTGCGATCAGGCGTCGTTTCCAGAGCGGGATTGATCGCGGCAAAGATGGCTTGCCATGTGCGCGCAAAAGCGCCAGGCCCGCGCCGCTTTCGCCCGGCCAGCCCGTGACGAACAGGCGCTGCCCGGGACGGAGGGCATTGCGGCGCGCGGGAGCGAACGCGCGATCCTTTTCGCCTAAAAGCGTAAGCGTCAACACGGTTTCCTTAGCGCGGACCGTGTCGCCGCCGATGATCCGCACGCCCCAGCGGCGCGCCTCGGCGCAGAGTCCGCGATAGAGGTCCTCGATGTCGCGCGCGCGCGTTTGCGGCGGACAGGCGAGCGAAATAAGCGCTAGCGCGGGGCGGGCGCCCATCGCCGCAATGTCGCTCACGTTGGAAGCAATGAGTTTTCGTCCTGCGGCGCGCCAGCCGATCCATTCCGCGCGAAAATGCGTGCCCTCGACCATTGTGTCGGTCGTTAAAACAAGAAGAGGCGCCCCCGCTGGTTTAATGGCCTTGGCGTCGCGCGCAGCGCGGCGCATGATCACGTGCGCCCGGCTGTCTTTTCCATATTCCATTGTGGGAATTGGGTCCCAGACGGCCGCGTCATCGCCGTAGCCGATGAGAAGCCGGCCGCTATCCAGAGCCATATATGGAGTCAAACGTTCAAGAAGACCGCGTTCGCCGAGCGTGTTCAATAAGTCGCCTGAGTCCTGGCGCGGCGCGCTTTGGGGCAGGGCGCATTGAGAGCGGCGCGAAGAGAGAGCACGATCTCGGGATGGGAGGCGCTTCTTCATATTCGCATTGCGTTATGTATCTTTGGGGCCGCGCAGAATACTCCGCAATTTTCCTCGCAGCCGTGGCAGAATTGGAGAAGGGAGCGCGGTGTTTTCGCTGGACGCAGGCGCAGAGGATGGGGCAAGCGCGGAAGAGGCCGCCGAGCGAGCGGCGGATTCGGCCGTTTCGAGCGCGGCGCGCAGGCGGATGTTGACTTGGCGTTCGAGTGCAAGCGCGCTCGCAAAGGAGGCGTCTGGCTGGGCGGATTCCGAAGAGGTGTTTGCACCGGCGCCGATGAAAATCCGCCATGCCATCGCCACCTCGCGGGCCAAATGCGCGGCGGCTGACATGCGATGGAGGGCATCATCATAAAGCGCTTGTTTTGACGGGGAATTATGAGGACTGGCGCCGGCCTCGCGGGCGGCTGGGAAGAAAGAGGACGCGTCCATATTCATAGAGCGATTGCGAGCGGCCACGAGCGCCCATCGGTAAGGAAAAAGAGGTGGGCCAGATTGAAAATCTCCCAGCAGCGAAGGAGGCGGAAAAGGGAAAACGCCTGGCGCAGGAGCAGAAGAATCATTTTTCAGGACGCCAGCGTGATGCGCGGCAAGCGAATCCAGAAAACGGCTCCACGGGTCTCGCGCGCCGGGGAGAACCTGCGAAATGATTTCGCCCGTCTGCAAAAGGAACCACGATTCGGTTTCGGCCTGGGGCAGGCGCGCGACTCCATCAGCGGAGGAAACGCGCATTGCGCGCGCGATGGTCCGCGCGGAGGATTCCAAGTCTGGAAGGCCATTTTGGCGATGCTCATGCAGCCAGGGATGCGGCGTGCCCAGGAGGTCGCGATGCAGGTCGTCGAGCAAGACCTCCGCGCGCGCGGCAAGGGGTGAATCAAACGGCGCGGCCAGAACAAGACCGCGCGCGGCCACGCGCGCCATTTCGGAAATAAAAGCATCGCGCGCGACGGGAGGGATGTGTTCGAGCACGTCGGATGCATACACATAATCGAATGCGAGGTCGCGAAACGGAAGCGCGGTTCCCGAGGCTCGGGCGTATCGCGGCGCGTGGCATTCAGGCAAATCCACAACATAAACGCGCCAATCAGGACGTGCAGTTTCGAGGGCGCGCGCAAGGCGCCCAGGCGCGCCGCCAACGTCAAGAACGGTCCTCGCGCTGGTTGCTTGTGAATTGCCAGGCGCCGATTCCTGAAAGAGATTCTCAATCGCCGACAGGGAAAATAGAATCAGTTCAAGCCGCCTCGCCACATCCAGCGGCAGGAGCTGGCAAGAAGACGCGCCGCCTTTGGGACTCGATTCGTCTGGGGGCGCGGCGAAAGTCTCGATCATGGCAGTCATCAATTCCGAGGCGGCAGGCGAACTTATTTGCCTGCCAAAATGGCGCGCAACTTTGTGACGATAATATCCACTGCGACCAGGTTGTAGCCGCCCTCAGGCACGATGATATCGGCCATGCGTTTGCTCGGTTCGACAAATTGCATGTGCATTGGGCGGACGACGTTAAGGTATTGATGCACAACAGAATCGAGCGTGCGGCCGCGCTCGGTGACGTCGCGCTCCATGCGGCGGATGAAGCGAACATCCGCATCTGTGTCCACGAAAACCTTGATATCAAGCCGTTCGCGCACGCGCGGATCCACGAGCACCATGATCCCCTCCAGGACGATTACCTTGGCGGGATGCAGTGAAACCGTTTCGCGCTGGCGTGTGTGGGTGGTGAAGTCATAAAGCGGCCCCTCGACGGTTTTGCCAGCGCCGAGGGCATCGAGGTGCTGAAGCAGCAAGGTCCAGTCAAAGGCATCGGGATGATCGTAGTTGATTTTGACGCGCTCTTCGAAAGGCAGGTGCGACTGGTCGAGATAATAGTTGTCCTGATTGACAATTAGCACATCGCGGCTGGCGATTTGCTCGACGATGCTTTCCGCGACGGTGGTTTTTCCGGAGCCGGTTCCGCCCGCGATGCCGACCATAATCCGGTGCTGGGCGCGTGCGGCTTTGGGCGGGCGGCAGGAATGCGGCGATGGTTTGGCAGTGCGGCTGGCGGAGCGTTTGACAGCGGATTGGGAGGAGTTGGGGCGGACGCTCATCCTTTGGGAGTCCTTGCAGCGATTGAATTGGCGCGGCGTTTCGCGAGGTAAGGGTCAGAGTTTGGCGACCTGCGCGTGCACATGTTCGGCGGATTGCATCAGGGCGGCGTGTTCCTCGGGGGTCAGCTTCACCTCGATGATTTTTTCCACGCCGCTGTGGCCGAGAATGACTGGAACGCCCACAAAAATCCCGGAAATCCCATATTCTCCCTCAAGATACGCGGCGCAGGGCAGAAGGCGCTTTTTGTCCTTCAGGATGGCTTCAGCCATCTGGATTGCCGATGCCGAAGGGGCAAAAAACGCGCTTCCGGTCTTGAGATAATTTACAATTTCCATGCCGCCTTCGCGCGTGCGCTTGATGATTTTTTCTAGCGAGGCGGCGTCGAGAAATTGCGAAATGGGAATGCCGGTTACCGTCGTGTAACTGGGCAGCGGAACCATTTCGTCGCCGTGGCCGCCAAGGACGAGCGCCTGTATATCCTCAACGGAAACGCCGATTTTTTCAGCGATGAAGATGCGGTAGCGGGCGGAGTCGAGAACGCCTGCCATGCCGACAACGCGGTTTTTCGGAAAACCCGAGGAGCGCATGGCAACCGTGCACATGATGTCAAGCGGGTTGGTGACCACGATAATAATGGCTTCTGGCGAATGCTTTGCCGCGTTTTCCGCGCAATTGGCCACAATCGAGGCGTTGATTTTCAGAAGGTCGTCGCGCGACATGCCTGGCTTTCGCGCCATGCCCGCCGTCAGGATGACGATATCCGAATTCGCCGTCTTTTCGTAGGCGTTCGTGCCAAAAATGTGGCAGTCGAAAAGTTCAACCGGGCTTGCCTCATAGAGATCGAGGCCTTTGCCTTGCGGCGTGCCCTCCATAATATCGACGAGAACGATGTCGCCGAGTTCCTTGGCGGCGGCCCAGTGCGCAGCCGTGGCCCCCACGTGGCCGGACCCGATGATCGTGATCTTGTTGCGTGGCGGCATGGGTGTGGCTCCTTGCAGAGAGTCGTTTTGCGCGCGCGGATGGCGTGGCGGCGGGCGGCGCGCGAAACACCCGGATCACGGTCCCGCGCGGAACCGCTCCGCGCCCGAAACCGGCTCCCTCCGGACTTCACTGCCATCCCAAGAATCAATCTTAATCGGCGCCCAACCCAAGGTCAATCTCAGGTGCGTATGGCGCGCACAAGGTCAACGAAGAACCAGAAAACCACAAATCCGAGATAATAAACAAGGCGCTCGGCCATGAACGGCGTCGTGAAGTATGCGCCAGCCACCGCGCCGGCCATAATCAATCCGCAAAGAAAAGCCGAGAGGAGCGAGCGCAGCAATTTATGCAGGAAGTGATTGAGAATGCGCGAAACCGCGAACGTTACCACAAGGGCTTCGGCGAAGAGTTGAATGCTGAAATTATCCATGCAAATTTTCTCCTAATTCCGCGCGGGAACTGCAAAAAGGACGCATGTCCAACGCCGCGCCAAGCATTATAGAAAATCCAGCGGTGTGGAAATGCGCGCGTGCCGTCCCCCAGACAAATCAAACCGCGAGTCGCGCCGGGCGTCAGCCGAAATGTGAATTGTCCGGTTCGCCGCGCATGCGAGTTGCCTTGGTGAGGGCCGCTGCAAAAAGGCGTTAGTTACTTGGTGGCGTTTTCAGTGGCGGGGGTGATTTCGAGCGCTTGGAGCATGGCTTCGCGTCCGTCGAGGCCCAGGCAGCGGATTTCAATGATGCCGTTTTTGGGTTCGATGTTCTCGAAACGCTTTTCGAGCGCGACGAAATTGCCGCCGGCTTCCGCGCCAACGTCCATGTTCTCGATCACTAGGCGGCCATTAATCGCGGCGTTCATCACGTGGCGAACCATGCCGCCGTCTTTGTCCTTTTCGAGGAACCAATGCAGCGGCGTATTGGCGAAAAGGAGCCGCACGTTGTAAGCGCCCGGCGCGACCGTGACATTCACCCAGAATTCTTTCGCGTGAATGCCGTAGCGGAAAAGTTCGGGATCGCGGGCGTTTTTGATGAACATCGTGCGGCGGTCGGTCCAGAGGGCTTGCGCGACAGAGTCGGTTCCGTAGCCGCTGCGCACGACCCATTCTGTGGCCGGACGCCACGAATTGCCTTGCGAATCCACGTAATCCTTGCGGCCGGTGAATCCGAAAATCATGCGTTGCGCCCCGGCCGGTCCGCCGCCTGAACCATAATCGGGCTGCCCCAGCGCCGCGGAGGTCTGAACGCTGTCGATGTATATGTTTTCGCCGCCGGAGAGTGGGTTGCGGGCGCCACGCGCGACGATTTTCAGTTCGTGCGCGCCCTCGGCCAGACCGTCGCGTTCGTAGAGAAGGCAGCGCGCCAAAGGATGTGGATTCCAGCATTCCACCAGGGTATTCTGGAGCGCGCCGTCGAGATAAACGTCTGCCCAGCCGCCTTGCTGATCCACATGGCCGATGAGGCGGACTTGATTTCCCTCGAACCGGCAGATGGCCGCCGCGCCCTTGGCCGAGGCCACGAGCAGGCTGCCGCCCGACGCGGTTTCGTCGGCAAGCGTCTTCCATTCGCCTTCGGTTTTGAGGCGGCCGATGGCGGCGACCTCCTGCGGATCGGCGTCGCCTTCGATCACGATGGATTGGTGGTTGTCGTGGCGGATTGTCACCAGATAATCGCCGCCGCCAAGCGCCTTTGCCGTGAATCCATTGCGGTCGAGCGCGGGGCATTCGGGGAGGTCTTTGCCATCGGCGCGGACGGCCACAGGGAGAAACGCCAGGCGCGCGACGTCGATTGTTTCCGGCGGCGCGTCGAAGGTCGTGTATTCGATGCGGCCCTTCGCATAAGTGATGCGGTTCACCACAGAAGTGCTGCGCATGACATGGTTTTCGCGGCATGGACCGAATTCCTCGGGCATCCAGGCGAGCGCTTCCATGATCTGGCAGAGCGACCACGGATGCGCGAGGTTCGACCACTCGCCTGTGGCCACCTGCTGACCGAGAAGGCCGTCCTTCACGACGCCTCGTTCGTCGCTGTCGTAAGTGGCCATGAGGATCATGCGGCGTCCGATTTCGCGCGCCCACGGATCATTGGCAATCGCACCAAAACGGATGAACGTCGGCGCGGCGGTGTATTGGCAATACGAGAGCGAGGTGCCGCAGCACGTCGAGGACTCCGGGAAGGCCCAGGCGCCGCTGTAAGTGTCGCCCATCGACGCGGGATCGACGCCGTTGCGGTTGAAGATCAGTGAAAGAACGTTGCGCAGATCGTTGCGCCAATTGGGAAATCCTTCGCGGTATTTCAGCATGTAGTCGCCGCACATCGAGACGATGCCGCACGTCACGGGATTGTCCCAGTCCCAATAATTGCGGCCCCAGACCTCGTTTTTCGTCCATTGCGGGAGCATCTGATCGCGCAGATAGGCGCGGCCGGCGTCGCGCGCGCGGAGGATGGCGCCATCCTTGCCCGTGTAGCCCGAGCGGATGAGTTCATCGAGAAATTCACAGATCATCGCCGTGCTGCCCGTGAGTTTGTCTGACCAGCCGACGACCCACGGATTGGCGTATCGGTCCCACGGCGGGAGTTCGGGATCGAAGTTGCAATGCGCGGCGATCAGGTCGCCCCAATGCGTGACGGCGCGCCAATAGCGCGGATTGCCGGTGAGTTTGTAGGCCGTAAGGACGTCTTCGCCAAGGCGCGCGCAAAAATCGAGTTGGATGCGCCCGCGCTCGTCGCACTTTCCGCGGATTTTGCCGAAAGTCGGGTTGCTGATTGGGAATTCGGGCCATCCCTCGTAATCGGCGCTCGTCAGGCCGTAGTCGAGGATGTAATTGATTGTGAGTTCGATGTAGGTGAAGGCCACGGGGTCGCCGCTATAGCGATAGTAGTCTGTCAGGCCCTTGACGATGCTCCAGGCGCGCTGGCTCAGGTCGCCGCACATCCAGTCGGTGGTAGGCGGGATGCCGATTTCGCCCGCGTCCGAAATGGACCAGTGCGAGTTATAGACAAAATCCGGCGCGGGCTGAACGGCCATCGAGGAATCGGCCCACGGATAGCGCTTATAGACCTCAATGGCGAGACGCAGACGCTCGTCGAGTTGTCCGTTTTGCCCCGTGTGCCAGGGAGCAATGACGCCAAATTCATCCTCGTGCGTTTTGTGCGCATAATAGCTGTCGAGGCGATTGGCGCCCAAAGAGGCGCCTGCGGACAGCAACATGCAAAAGGCGGCGAGATACTTGCTTCTTCTATCTGTCGTCGTGCCTTTGTGATTCATTTGAACAGCACCGGTTTTCCCTGGCGGTAGATGCCGCCGAAGTTGATGTGACCCCAGCCGCCGGTGGCTTCATCGACCACGCGGATGCGGACGCGCTTGCCCGCGTTTTGCGCAGGACGAAAGCGCATGGGTTCCACTTCGTTGCGGTCGCCGCCCGCGAAGCGCGTGATTTCCGCCCCCGAATCCGCATCGACAATGGACACATATTCGGTTTTTTCATCGCGTCCGCCGCCCATGAGCAGTGTATAGGTCTCGTCTTCGAGCATGAACGCGGGCGACTCAATGACGCCGGTGCGCGTGTCGTCGTAGGCGCCTTTTTTCGTTTCGCACGTGCCAATCACAAACCGCGACGGCGCGCCAAATGGCTGATGGGTTTTGTCCCAGAAGATGGCTTCGAAATTCCCTTTTATCATCTTCCATTGTTTGCGAATCGCCTCGTTGTCGAAGTCAAAGACCGGCGCGCCGAATTTCGATACGCGCCCCCAGCGAAGCCGCGCCACGCGGATCCCATCGAGATCAGGCGTCAGGGCGACGATGTAGTATTTGCCCTCGTGCATCACGATTTCCGGCGCGGCAATGGGCAGATCGGCCACAAGGCATGAATCGTTATCGATCCCGAAATTGTAGGGATTGGTTGAATAATAGGCCCAGTTGCGCGCGCCTTTTCCGTAGAACTGATTGCGGAAATATACAAACTCGCCCGGCTCGACCTCGACGACGTGCGGGCATTCGTTCCACCATGGATTCGACCCAACCGAGCCGCCATACGAGGTGATGAACGAATGGCTCCAGTGTTTCAGGTCGGGCGAGGTGCGGCAGTATCCGTAGCCGCGTTCGCCGACGATGGCCGTGTAATAGCAGTGCCACAGATCGCTGATTTTGATCAGCATCGGGTCGCGCGTATTCGAACGCGGGCCTTCGGAAAAGGCGCCGGTTTTTCCATTCGGCTGAATCACACGCTCGAAGGTCTTGCCGTCCGCGCTTGTGGCGAAACAGATGTTCACCCAGTCGCCATACGCCATCCAGAACTTGCCATCGGCGCGCACCACGCAAGGCGCCTGCAGACCGCCTTCCGCCTCGCCAAGTTTCGGGTCGGCTTCCATCTTGATGCCCTTGGGCGTCCAGTCCTTGTCCGTGATGGATTTGCCCTCCCAGCCATAGAAAAGGCGCGAGTGTCCGCCGCAATTCGTGTTGCGGATGCACGACCACACCTGCCAAGTGCCGTCAGCCGCCTGCCAGATTCCAAAGTCCACCGGCTCCTGTTTGTCGTTTGTGTATTTGCCGAGGTCCGGGTTGCCGGCGATGCGCCACCACTCGCCCTCAATGACGGGGACGATCGGGTCTTTGGCACCCGCGGCATCCGCCGCCCCCGCTGCCGCTGTTGTGGGCGAAGGCGCTGCAAACACCAAGCCGGCAATGAGAATCAGGAGTGTTTTCATCCGGCGGACATCCTTTCGCGAGTCAGGGGTGTGGCGGTGGGTTTGCCGCGTTCATTTACGCACACCCAGGCGAAATCGAGGTATTGATCTTCGAAGGAACCGTCGTCGTAGAGGTCGAGCACCGTGTATCCGGGCCGGCATTGGTGATAGCCGCCGTCCCAGACGCCGCAGGCCACGCCGCCGCCGCAAAGGTAGGTGACGTCGTTATAGACCACGCGGTCGCGCAAATGCACGTGGCCGCTCAGGCACAAGCGCACGTTCGGGCGTCCGATAAAGAGGTCTTTAATCCGCCCCGAGTCGATGTGCATCCACGCGCGCGGAACCACCCAATCGTCCTTTGCGTTGTCGCCGTCGTAGAAAACGGCTGCGCTAAGGATCGGAATGTGGCTCACGATCAAGATGGGCGTTTTGGCATCGACCGACTCGATTTCCTTTTTCAACCAGGCAAATTGTTCGTCGTCGAGTTTGGCCAGATAGTAAGTGCCGCCGTCATACGTGCTGCTGTCGAGAAAGATGATGTGCCAGCCGCCGAGATCGAAACTGCGGTAATGGCTTTTCACGCCAAAGATTTTCTTCGCCCATTCCTTGCCATAGAGCGGCTCATTGCCCGTGGTTTGGCTCTTTGTCTTGTTCCAGCCCCAGATGTCGTGGTTGCCGAGAACGGAATGGACCGGCAGCGTGCAGTTTTCCGCGAAGGCCGTGGTCCAGAGGCCCCAGAGCGTGCGCGCGCGTTCCTCGGTGGCCGCGAGCGTGTCGATTACGCAATCGCCGCCAGTGAAAATGACGTCGGGGCGGTCTTTCAGGCTATGGACATGGCGAAGGCATTGTGCGAAGCCTTGAGGGGCCTCTTTGCCTACCATGATGTGGACGTCTGTCAGATGCGCGATGCGCAAAACGCGGTTGCGGCGTCCGGATTTGCGCGGAGTGAGGGCGCTCGACGTGCGAACCGCCGGCGCGGCGCACGACTCAAGCGACACGGCGGCGGCAGCGGCTCCGGCAATCTGCAGGAAGCGGCGCCGAGTGAATTGAGATTTCATAACGTTCTCCTAATGTGGAATGATAACATCGAAGATGATTATGCGAAATGCGGCCTGCGAAAAGGAATAGGCATGGACGTGGCGGCTTTGTTGCGGTCCTTGAGCGGGACCCAGCCAAACTCCACGTATTCATTCTCGAACGTGCCGTTGTCGTAGAGATCGACGACACCATATCCCGGATTGCACTGCTTGTAAGGACCGTCCCACCACGCCGCGCAGACGGCGCCGTTGCACACATACGTGACGCCATTATACAAAACGCGTTCATAAAGATGCAGATGTCCGCTCAGGCACAAGCGAACATTCGGATGCCAGTTGAAGAGATCATTGATGCGCGGCGAGTCGATATGCGTCCAGGCGCGCGGAACGATCCAGTCGCCTTTTGTGTTGTCGCTATCAAAGAATACGCACGCGCTAAGGATGGGGATGTGGCTTATGATCAGAACGGGAACCGCGGGATCGAGCGCTTCAAGATCGGATTTCAGCCATGCGAATTGCGCTTCGTCGAGCGCCGCGTAATAGCCCGTTCCGCCGTCGAATATGCTGCTATCGAGAAAGATGAAATGCCATCCGGAGAGGTCGAAACTGCGGTAATGGCTTTTCACGCCAAATACTTGCCGCGCCCATTTCTTCCCATAGAGCGGCTCGCTGCCGGTCGTGCGGCTCGCGCCTTTGTTCCAGCCCCAGATGTCATGGTTGCCGAGGCAGGAATACACGGGCAGCGAGCAGTGCTCCTTGAAAGCGGTGGTCCAGACGGCCCACTGCGCGCGAACGGATTCCTCATCGGCATTGAGCGAATCCATAATGCAGTCGCCACCAGTGAAAATGACGTCCGGGCGGTCGGGGAGGGCATGCACGTGATCGAGACAGGCGGCCATGCCTTCCGGCGCGCCCTTGCCGGGCGTCACGTGCGTGTCGGTCAAGTGCGCGATGCGCAAAACCCGCTTGCGGCGCGGCGAGGCGGCGTCGCGAAGAGCGCTGCCACCCGAATCGCCAGAAAGCGAGCATCCGCCCAAGGCCGAGACGCCCGCCGCCGCTGCCCCAAATGCTGCCGTGCTGGTTCCGGCCGTCTGTAGAAAATTGCGCCGCGTGATCTTATGTGTCATGGAATTGCCTTTTTCAAAACGGGGTCTGGTCAGTGCGAGATGGCTCCCTTCATTTCGTCGAGCTTGAATTCCGCGCCGTCTGTGATTTTTTCAAGCCGCCCGTCGCTGATCCAGCAGACGCGCTTTGAGGATCGGAGCATTTTCGGATCGTGCGTCGAGCATATAACAGTAACATGATCTTCGGTGTTGAGCTGGCGGAGGAGTTCCACGATTTCGGAGCCGGTTTTGGTGTCGAGATTTCCCGTCGGCTCGTCGGCGAGGATGAGTTCCGGGGAATTGGCAAGCGCGCGCGCAACGGCCACGCGCTGCTGCTGTCCGCCGGAGAGCTCAAAGGGCTTGTGATCCAAACGGTGTCCGAGGCCGACGCGTTCCAGAATCTCGCGCGCCTTGGCCAACGCCTCTTCGCGCGCGATCCCCCGGAAAATCATAGGCAGTATAACGTTTTGCAGCGCGCTCATCACGGGGATCAGGTTAAAGGTCTGAAAGATGTAGCCGATTTTGTGGCAACGAAACCAGGCTTGCTGGCTTTCGGACATCTCGAAAATCGACTGCCCCTGGAAATAGACGTGGCCTTCGGTCGGGACGTCGAGCGCTCCGATTTGATTGAAGAGCGTGGATTTGCCCGACCCGGACGGACCCATGATCGAGATGAATTCGCCGCGCTCGATGCGGAGTGAAATCCCGCGCAACGCCCACACCTCTTCCGCGCCAACGACGTAGCGCTTCTTCACATCGCAGACCTCGATAATCGGTTCCGCGCTCATGACGCACCCCCTCGTGCGCGCTCCGCTGCTGCCTTTTTTGGCGGGATTTCCAATTGAATCAGCCCGCGGGCCATCAGATCGCGTGTGAAATGGAGCGTGGCGCGGCGGCTTTCCTCGTCATAGATTCCCCAGTGATTGCGGACACATTTCGCAATGGCGCGGAGGTTGCGCTGTCCATCGATCAAGTGCCAGAAATACGCCCCATGCTCGTCGAGATTGACTCGTGCGTCGCGCCGCCAGCCAAGGCGTGATTCCAAATACCGCACGATGCGAGATGCCGAAATAATCCGCCGCCGCAACTGGAGTCCGCCTGCGGCTGTGGCGCACGCCTCGACGTTGCGCGCCGCCTGCGGAATGGCGCGAAACGGATCGCTCATTGCGGATTTCCGTGAGGATATTGTTTTGCGGGAGCGGCGCATGGTGGCGTTTCTGGAAGGACTATCAGTGGAATTCAGCGGAGGCGAAATCGATTTCCTCCGGCTTGGCGGATTTGACGATGCGGCCGTCCTCGATCCAGAGGATGCGGTCGGAACGCTGGAGCATTTTCAAGTCGTGTGTTGCGGAGATAATCGTAACGCCCAATTCGGTTTTTAGCCGGGCCATCAGCTCGATCATGTCGCGGCCGGTCGCCTGGTCGAGGTTTGCCGTGGGTTCGTCAGTGAGAACGATTTCCGGATCGTTCGCAAGGGCGCGGGCGATGGCGGCGCGTTGCTGTTGCCCGCCCGAAAGCTCGGCGGGTTTGTGAAGCGCGCGGTGGCGCAGGCCGACGAGGTCCAGCTTTTCGATTGCTTTGTCGCGCGCCTCCTCGCCCTCGATGCCCGCGTAGGCCATCGGCAGCGCAACGTTTTCGAGGCAGGTCATCACCTGAATCAGGTTGTAGGTCTGAAACACATAGCCGATCTTGCGGCATCGCAGCCAGGCGAGTTCGTCCGTATCGAGCTGCGCAATATCCACCTGGTCGATATACACCTTGCCGGATGTGGGTTTTTGCAGCGCGCCGATCATGTTGAAGAGCGTGCTTTTGCCCGATCCCGACGGCCCCATAATCGACAGGTATTCGCCCTTTCGGACGTCGAGCGTCGCGCCGCGAAGGGCGTGGGTATCCTGCGCGCCCATGCGATATACCTTATGCAGGTCCACGGCGTGAATCACGCATGGCGCGGGCGCATCGGCGGGCGGCGCGAAGAGCTGTTCAAATGGCGTGAGAGGTGCGGATGGCATAACGGTGTGAGGCTCGAAAAGCGTCCTTTAGATATTGGATCGCAGGGCGTCGGAAGGAACCATCGAGGAGGCGACACTCGCGGGGTAGATGGCGGCAAGGATGGAAAGCAGCACGCTTGCCGCCACGGATGCCAGCAGGCAAAGCAGCAATCCGGGGAGCGAAAGCGAGGCGCTTACAAGTCCGATTCCGTAGATAGCGCAATGGAAAAGATACGAGAATACCGCGCCCAGCACCGCCCCGGCCAAGCCGCCTGCCGCGCCGATCAGGCTCGATTCGATCAGAAAGACACGGCGAATGAAGCGCGAATCGGCCCCGAGGCATTTCATCGTGCCGATCTCGCGGAAGCGCTCGGTGACGGACATTAAAATGGCGTTGCTGATGCCCATAATCGTGACGAGAAGCGCAATAATGACGATCCACACAACGCGGGCGCGCGAGGCGCGGCGTTCGGCGTCGAGACGCTGTTGCTCTGAGGCGCTGATCTTGCCGCCGAGCGCGACCCTGCGCAGAGGGGCGCCTGCGCTCTCAGTCGGCGCATCGGGCAGCGCGCGCGTGAAGGCGAGCAAAGGCGGAGTCTCGCGGTTAGCCAATTGCTTAAGGAGATCGACCGAGGGCGCGCCCTCGCCGAGAATGAGGATTCCCTTGGTATCCTTGGGGATTTCTGAAGGAGTGGCAGCCTTTTTGATGGAGGCGAGCGAGGCCAGCGCGGGCGGAATCGGGGCGGCATCGAGCCACACGATGGGCTGCGCGCCTTCTTTCGCGAGCCACGCGACCAGAAGGCGTTCGATGTCGGAAATGTCGCCCGAGGGCGCGGAAATGGCAAAGGCGCGGTCGCGAATCGTTCCGACCTCCGCCTGGAGGAAATTCCCCATGCGCCGCGTTTCCGTCCGAAGGCGGTCTTCCTCACGAACGCCTTGCTTCACGAGGAACGTGGCCAGCGTGGACATCAAAAACGCAATTCCCAGCAAGACGCCAAAAACCGTGACAAGGGAGCGCCCAAAGCGGATGCGAAAGCCCTGCATCACGATGTCCATCGCGGCGCTGAGCGGAAGTTGAATCTGGTTGGGAATCGGGGTGGACATGAAATGGAACTCGCTGCGAAGAAGAAGTTAACCCCAAAGACACGAAGACACGAAGAAGGAATATCCTGCTTCGCAGAAAGATAATATATCTTTGTGTCTTTGTGCCTTTGTGGTGAGAATCATTTCCCTGGCATCTCCTAAAATGGCGCGGAGGTGACGGCGGATTTAATGAGCATCATCGCCATGGTAATCATGCTGACCAGTCCCGCGCCGGTGAAGTAACCGGCCAGCAGCGCGGGCGCCAGCGTCAGAAAACGCACTTGTCCATAGCGCTTTTGGAAGTAATAGCGCCCGAAGAGCGCGCCAACAATTTCCAGAAGCATGAAGTGGGGGAGCTGCCCGAATCCGCGGATCATTCCGTAGAGAAGCATCGTGGGCAGTCCGAATAAATTACAGATTCCAAAAAGAGAAACGCAGCCTATGAATCCCGCGCCAATCGCCTTCGGGTGAACGGCCTGCATGAATTCGCTGTCGGCCACGTTGCGCTCGCCTCCCTCATCGCCTGGCGCAACGAAAGTGGAGGAAAGCAAAAGCACTTGGTTTTTGGCTGCCAGTTCCCAGTTCACCTGTGCGGCCGGGAAAAGGTCGGAAGGCACAGCGGCCGAGCGCCAGATAAAGCTCCAAAAGAAAATTGAGAGAATCATCAGAACGGGGATGGCAACGAGTTCCGTTTTGAGGAGCGAGCGGAAACTGACGCCTGTGAGTTCGTTTGTGCGGAATGCCTGCGCCATGTAGCCGTAGTTTTCGAGCGGAACGGGCGCGAGCCAGATGTCGATGCCGCGCGCGCCCGATAGGATGAACGATCCTTCGCGCACAAAGGGGATGTCCACGTTCTGGCCTGAGATGCCCAAAAGCCTTGCGTTCACATAGGAAATGAACGGGCTATACACAAACGCGAAGAAAACGAGGAAGAACAAGATGCCGGCGGTCCGGGGTAGCAAAAAGACGCAAAGAGCCACGACGGCGGCGGCGCTGATGCAGTAGAGAACGAGCGAAAGCCACAATGACCAATCGCCGCGTCCGGGGCGGGGCGGCGCCCAGAGCGACCGGCGCGCGCCATCACCGCCATCGCCGCCATTACCGCCATCGCCGCCGTTGCGCGTGCCGCCGTTTCCATTCGCGTTGTGGGAGGCGGCCATCTCGCGTTCCCTGCGGGCGCGCAACTCGCGCAATTTGCGAAAGAGGTCGCGCGCCGTGGAAAAAATGCACACGGCGGCGATGCCGAGGCCCATGCCGATGCTGAAACTCATCCAGAAATCCACGTTATTCGCAAAGGCCGTATTGACCGTGTCCATGCCCGGCTGCCAGCGAGAGAGAATGCCGAAATGATGCAACGTGGGATTCAGAATCAACGTCAGTCCCATCGCCAGCAGCGCTCCGACAACAGACCAGAAAGGCAGCACAAACCCGAGAAAGATGATGCCGAGGTCGAGCGTAACGCCCGTCGGCGTTGCGGGCAAAACGCCCTGCGTAAGGAGCGTCGTATCGACAAATGGCTGCGGGATAACGAAGAACGGCTTTGCCAGGAACAGGCTCGTGATTCCTGGAATTCCCACCTGGATTGTGCCAAAGACAAGGCCGAGGACCGCGCCGAGCGAGAAGATGCGCCAGCGCATTTTTTTCGAGTCGGCAGGCTGATTATCCGGCTTTGCCTTTTTTGCCTCCCCCCTAATCTTTTGCTCAGCCTCGGCCAGGGCTGTCGCTCCCTGCGCGGCGATGGGCGCCAGTGGGAATGGCAGTTTCTCCACGTCCGAGGTCAGGCGGAAAAAGAAGTAGCCCAGCGTATAGCGCTGCACGAGGCCCACGACGAGCATGAACGCCGCAATGGCAATGGGCACGAGCCAATCGCGATGCATGAATGTGCGCTCGGCGATGGCGTCGCTGGTGGGCGCGGGGCAAAACCATGACGGAAACGCGCCGGACATTCCGGCATCGCGCACGGCATCGCTTCCGGCCAGATAGGCGCGATACACCAAATGGCCCATCGGTCCGCCGGGGAAAAGGATATTGGCCGCCATGATGATGTTGGCCGCGTGGAGCAGAATCACAAGGTGCTGCTTCTCGAGCGGCTTCATCGCGCGACGGGCGATTTCCATAAACAAAATCAGCGTAACCCACGACGCCGCCGGTCCGAGGCTTCCACCTGTCATCAGGCCGAGGTAAATCGACCCCGGCATCATTACGAGGCCGCAAAAGAAAATCCCGGCGATTGTCGTCCAGCCAAAGCCGTCCTTGAACTCCGCAGGCGTATCGAGGAGCGAACGGTAAAGGGCGAGTTCCTGATCTTTTTCTTTGCGTTTGAACAGCATCATGATGCGCTGGCCGGCGCCTCCTCCTTTCTTTCCTTTTCCTGGCGCGTGTTCGCGCCGGGCGGCGGAGGAATAAGCGCACGGGCTTCGTCGAAGAGCTGGCGGCGATCTGGTTCGGCGACGGCGCGCCAATGCAGCACCTGGCCGCGGATTTCGGCCACGAAGGCGTGATTGAGCCGCAGCCAGGCATCGCGCGTTCCGGAGAGGCGGCGCAGCTCGAGGCGCGCTTTGAATTCGCGCGTCGCTTCGTCGGGCGGCATTTGGAGCGTCATCATTTGGCTGACGCCGAGGTCGAAGGGCTTGAGCCAAATCTGAGTCATTAGAATCGGAATCAACGCATCGCCTGGGCCTTCCGGCTGCGCGCCCACCGGCTGCACGCCCAATTCCGGAGGCCCAGCGAAGAACCGTCCCGAGCCGCCTTCGCCATGATCCTCCAAGAACCGCCGGCAAAAGGCCAGGACGGCCACGCGGTCGCGATAGTTGAAGGTAAAAGGCAAATCAAACGCCAGCGTATCGCCCTCAGGTTCGGGCAGACGCCAGCCGGCTTCTTCGGCGGGCTGGGCGATTTCCATTGCGGTGCGGGCGGGAATCCAGGTGGACAAAAACACCGTCGCGCCAATGGCCAGCGAGGCATAGATCGTCGTGAGCGAGGTGAATGTCATCTTCATTCCGCCTGCCAGATCGAGCGCCGCAAGCACGCGCCCGGCGGCCTGGCTGAGCAGGTATCCGAGCAGCGAACCGGCGACGGCATAGACCGTGGCTTCGGCGAAAAACATCCAGAATACCTGGCGCGGCGCGATTCCGACGGCGTTATAGACCGCGATCTCGCCGCGGCGCTCGAACACAGAACCCTTCATGGTGTTGAGCACGGTCAGCGCCGCCACGAGCAACGGGATAAGCATGTCGGCCAGGCCACTCAGCGACGCCACGCGCGCCCGCCGCCCGCGATACGCGACGCCGTCGATCCCAAAAAACGCCGGGCGTTCGCTTTGTTCGAGGCAGGCGTCGATCTCGGCGCGCACCTGGCGGTAATCGCCCTTGGGCATGCAAAGCGCGATGGATGCGTTCGGGTCGGGCTTTTCGTTCGGCACCTGAATTCCCAAGTCGCGATAAGGGAAAAGGACCAGTTTGGAGGGCGCGATGCGTGGCGCGTTGTCGTCAACGGCCACCTCGCCGCTTTCGAGTGTCTGCACTTGAGGAATGGCCTCGATGTCGTAAGGGAGGATGTCTTGGCCGTCGAGGTCGCGCAGTTCCGCGAGCGATTGCGAATCGAAAATCCCAAGCACGGCGAAGGTCGATCCGTTGATCTGCACGTTCACGCCGCCCGCCTCGACATCGCGCGATTTAATGCCGAGCGATTCGGCCATTTCCGCGGGCAGGATGACCGGACACGGCTCGCCGCCCGTCGAACGCTCTTGCGCTTCGCTGAACCACGGCGTGCGGGTTGTCATGCGAATCTGGCTCCGCAGAGGGTCGGCGGAGGTCATCTGGATGTAGGACTGGAAACGGACATGGCGGCTGCGTTCGCCGTTGTTATAGACGATTTCCAGTTCAGGATTGTTTCCCTGCTTGTTGATCCAATTCTGAATTCCCAGGCTGATTTTGCGCGGACAGACGAGGAATTTGTGCGAGTATTTCGCGCGGAAGGCAAACACCTCGTCGTTGGTGAAACGCCGGAACTGCTCGCGTTTGAGGAGCAATCCCTGATACGGCGCCTTGCCGATGGCGGTTTGTTCGTTCACAAGGTCGCTTTGAATCGACGTAAAGCAGATCATGGCAAACGTCATGAGCGTGAGCGTGCCGCACGTAAGCGCTGTGCGCATTTTCCGCCGGTGCATATTGTTCAGCCCGAGCATGAAGGCCGAACCCATCGCCGCGAGGGCGTTCACCTGCGCGCCCGCCACCACGCCACGGCGCTTGCGGAATTCTTCAAGGTTTTGTTTGAACTTTCCGGAAAAGAGCAGCGTCATCGATCCAGCGATCAGAATCACAACGAATCCGAGGAGGATCATCAGCGACGAACGGATCATGTGAAACGCCGGATGCAAAAGACGCAGCAGCGCAAAGACCGCGAGGAAGATGAGCGCTTGCGCCGCAAGCTGTTTGCGGATGTCCGAATAGCAAAACGCCATCTTCTCGAAGAAGAAAACAAACGGCGCGAGGAGGGCGAGGTAATATAGAATCCCGATCACGGCCTCGGCGATTGTGCGCCGCAGAACGGGGTGGTTGAGCATGGAATACGTGACGGAATCACGCGCGTCGAGCGTGGAGAAATAGCGCGGATTGTCTGGCTTTTCGGCGGATTCGAGAAGGGCGCGCGCCTTGGCGTCGTAGTCGAGAATCTGCTGATCCGCCATGTTGTATTGCTTTTGCACATCGAGGCGGCGGCCGTTGAGGAAGGCCATCGAGCGCGCCATTTCGAGCGGCAGGTATTGCACAACGGGCGTTGCCTGCGCCAGATAGCCCGGGCCGTCGATTTCACGCGCGGGATCGGTTTTGAATTCCGCCATGCGCTGCTCGGGCGGAATTCCCAGCGCGAAGCCGCGGATTTCCTTCGCCAGATCGTTTTCCGGCGATCCGGATTCGAGCGCGAGATACACGGCCTTTTCCGGTTCGACGAACGTGACGCACATTCCTTCCGTGGGCGTGATGCGGAACTGGCATCGCTTGGCGGGTTCCGTCAGGCCGCGGCTCTCGAAGAGGCGCACGCCCGAAAAGTCGCTCATCTTCTGCGGATTCGTGAGGTCGAGCAACCCGACCGGCGCCGCGCGGAAAAGGACCAGCGTGATGTTCTCCACCTTGGCATCGAACCAGTTGATGTTAACGGATTTGTAGAGGCGCTGGCCGTTTTCGCCCTCATCCTTCATCCAGGTGATGCGCCCGTCTGCGCCGTAGGCCGCGGCCACGGGGCTGTATCCATATTTCCATATATAATTATTCACCCAGAAGTCCGACGGCGTGTTGAATAGTTCGTAATTGCCATAGGGATCCGTCATGATGAGCGGATGTTCGTAGAATCCCGGATAAGAGTATTCCTTGCCGTAGAAGCTGCGCGCGCTCATTACGGCGCCTTTTACGGGAAAGTGCGGAACCATGGATTGGCCGATGTTCGAGGCGAGAACCCGCCCGCCAAAATGCTTTTTCAGCCACCCGAGCTGGATAGGGGCAAATCGCCCGTTTCCGTGCGCGACGGACAAGAGCATTTCGGCAAAGGTGGCCATGCTGTATTGGAGCGACTGCACATCATGCATGAAGGGCAAATCGACAGGCAGGTTGATCTGCGCGCAACTGTCTGTGCGCCCGAAACTCAGCATGGTGTACATGTGGTAGCCGAAACAGGTCCATTCGACCGACGACATGTTTGACATCGGGCGCGTCATCCGCCCGACGTCGTTAAAGTGCCAGTTGGTCAGCGCGGGGATTTCCATGTGCTTGGCGATGTCCGCCAGCGCCGGATTGTGCGCGGCCACGCGCTGGCGGGCGGAGGAAAGCAAGCTCGACATCTCGCGCATCTGCGCATTCACGCCGTAGGCGCCGTCAGTGAAACTCATCAGTTCGCGGCGGTTGTCATCATTCGTGGCCGGGACCATTTTGTTGTCGAAAACGAGAATCTGGTTGTAAGGATTGAACACGCCGATCAGTTCGATGTTTTGCGCCAGGTGGACGGCGCGGCGTTCGTGGAAGGCTTTCAATTCCTCAAACCGCGCCTTCCAGCGTCCGCGCACATCGTAGGCGCGTAAAAACGCCTGGCCGCCTTCACCCGAACGCAAGAGCGCTCCCAGGCTGCGTCCCGAAAGCGACACGGCGCGGTCGTATTCCTTTTTCGCCTTTTGGTATTCCAGGAACGGCTCGCTCTCGATGCTCTGGTCCGGCTGCTGAAGGAAGCGGAGTTTGGCCTGGAGCGGCGGCTCGCTCAGGTCGAACACAATCGAATCCATGACGTATTGCGTCTGTTCGCGCAAAAAGTCCTGCGTGCCCTGATCGAGCGCGGCAATGGCGGCGTCGGTGAAATCGGCATCCGCCAGAAATTTGGCGTCGGAAAAGAGTTTTAGGATGGTTTCGACGCGCTGGAGCAACGTATTGTTGGCGGACTGGCGTTCGAGCCAGGGCTGGAGGCGCGAGCGGCTGCGGACCCGGATGATTTCATCGAGTTCGCGCTGGGTTTGCGGCTTGTCGGCGCTAAAAAATCGGCTGAACAGGTTGGTGCTCGATTTAATAACGTTTTCATCGAGGATTTTCAGAAGGTTGTTGTCGCCGTCGCGCGCCATGACCTGTGCTCCAAATGCCACAAACACGACGTCGCGCACGAGCGACTCGCGATAGGCCGCAAGGCCATCGAGCAGTGCCAGTTGCGTGGCCACCGGAATCGCCTGGGCGACGCCTGGCGCACGGTCGGGGAGGATCGAGGCCGCATCATAATTTGTAAGCAGGAGCAAGGCGTTTTGGTTGGGGCGTTCGTGTGTGGATGTGCCCGCGCGCAGAATTCCGACGAGCGTTGTGTTGCGCGTTTCCTCGAACCGCACGCGCACGCGCAGGCGGATGCGTTCGCCGGCGTGGGCAAAAATTCCTTCGGTAGCGGCGAGGCGCACGAAGTTGATCGGCACGCTGGCGACCATGCCGCCTCGCTCGGGCGCGGCGAGTTTCCACGGGATGTGGTCGAGGCCCTGCGGATGCGCCACAATGAGCGCGCGCATCCCCATTTGCGCGTAACGGCCCCAGTCGAAGTTGTATTGAGTCGAAACGCGCCCGTCTGTCGTGTCGATGAGGCCGATGCAGTCGTCGAACCGGCGGCGCGACTTTAGCGTGGCCTCGTCCACAATCACCAATTCGCCCACGATACCTTCATCGGGTGTTGTCACAGGCTGCAGGTGGTTGGGCATAAACGGGAAAATTTCCACGTCATCCAGACGGCGCCCATACCCGCCATTTTCCGGCAGATCGGACATCCTGCCCAAGTTTTCTGGTGGCTTGGGCGCCTCGCCCAAGATTGCCTTTGTATTTTTTGAAGTTTCCCTATCATCTGAAACTGCGTAAATCTCGCGATACAGCGTGCGCGGAACGACTGTCCAGTTTTCCTGCTCATACAATTCAAGTCCGGCGGCGCGATAGGCTCTTCGGATGTAATCTTCCGTAGCATACATTCCCGGCTGGCCGAGGAATCGCGAGCCAAAGGCCAGGATTTGGTCCTGGCGCGCCTTGACCCGCGGCCAGTCGAGGGCCGCCTGCATTTTCGCCATGTCGTAACGATAGACAGGCACGGGTGATTGCACAGCGGGGCGCGGCTCGAATACCCGCAACAAAAAATGCACAACGCCCGCCAGAAGCGCGAACGCGAGCACATAGCTCACGACAACGCCCAGGCGCACGGTCCCCCGCGCTCTGGGAGGGCGTCCCGGAGCGGCGGCGCGCGGCTTCTGAGCAAAGATATCTGCTACAATGGGTGTTTTCCTTGCCGAACCTTTGGCGCTCAAGAATTGGGTGAGCATTTTCGTTGCACTCCAGCCGCACTAAAAGATTCCGCCAAAGGACTTCCGAAGAATCGAGGGATGGTAGAAGTATAAATACCCGCTAATCAGGGCAAAAACCAGATAGGCGGCAATTGCGCCCACAAACACGCCCACAAAAAAAGGCAGCAACTTGTTGCGAACCGCCACGGCGCCGCCGATCTTGAGCGTAATATATCGTATGATTCCCGCCGCCAGGATGCTCCCCCAAGCATATTCCATCATCACTGTGGACCCGACCACAAACCCCATCGGATGGAACCAGAATCCAGAGAAGGTCTGGCGCAAAAGCGCGAGAATCGCCGTCACCACGCCGCCGAACAAGTAGGCCCAGTGAATGGGTTGCATTCCGGAAGAAGCAGGCGCGGCGGGAGCGGCCTGCGCGCTGTCCTCGGGCGGCAGCGTTGTATTGGCCTCCGCCAGGGCCAGGTTGTATTCCTGCATGATGAATCCCTTGTCCATATAGGGCCATCTCTGGGTGTAGTTATCGCCGCCGACGCCGTATCCGAGCGCCAGATGCACCCATCCGGTCAGGAGCAATCCGCCCACAGTTCCCAGCAGCAGGGTTCCGAGAATGTGGCGCGCGGGCATGCGGAACCGATGCCCCAGTTCGAGCATCTCGAGCTGCATTCCCGGGATGAGGAATAGGAAATACTGAAAAATCACATAACTTGCGATGCAGATGAACACGACGCCTTTGGGGCCGAAAAGGGCCATGCCTCCGGCGATTGGAATCAGGTGAACGATCATTACGGGCGTGAAGGCGCCCATTGGCGTTCCGCATTCCGAGCGCAGCTTCATCGCCACTAGGCCCACGAGCAAGATTGCGACGAAAAAGACAAGCATTCCCGCGGCCGGAATGCCGTTCCACGAAGCCCACAGCGCCATGCCGATAAAACACGCGGCAAGCGTGGCAAGCGACGCCCGGCACGATCGCGCGCCTCCATCGGGCGCAAGGGGGCCGCGGCCTGCAATGGCCTTTGCCACATTGAACAAGTGTTTGCGGGCGAAAACCAGGATGAGCAGACCGTAAACCAGAAAAGCCCCAATCTGCTGTTGGCGGAAATAGGGAAAGTCCTGCTGGAGCGACAAGCCAGTCATTTCGCCAAACCAGAACTGCGAGCGGTAGAGGAAGAACCCCAGCGCGAGGCTGAACAGCACATTCAATTCCATGAATATGGCGAGGCTGAGCAGGATGGCCGTCATAGAGAAGGTCACATTGCGCACGTCTTCTCCGCGCCACATACGCCCCCAGGAGGGATCGGTCAGGTAGGTGGAGAGGTCGATTTGGATGTTCATGTTCGGGACGTCGGTGTTGTAAGCGTGCCATCCCTTCATCAGGCACCAAAACAACGAAAGCCCAAAGCCAATCCACACGAGGCGGTTGCGCCAGAAGGGAATCGAGGCCGTGGCGGCGTCTTTGTTCTCGCCTTGTTCCGGGCTTTTTCCCGCGCCTTCTTCGCCGAGAAGCGCCAGAGGGATGCGGGTCATCGGCATCGGATAGCGTTCGTTTTCCATCCACTGGCGGCGCATGATGGCGGCCAGGCACATCATCGCCACAAAGATCAGCGCGCCAAACGTCGTCCATGAAATAAAAGGCGTCCGCCAGCCATCCCACGGAATGAATCCGCCCAGCATGTATTTGACGCCGGCCCAGCTCATCAGGCGGTCGGGGCGAACGATCAACTCGTGGCGCAGGGGTTTGGGGAGCGCGCGCGCTTCCGATTCCGTGACGAGGCGCCGCCCGCGGTAAATGGCGTCGAGCGCGCCTACGCTCACGACCTCACACTCGGCCACTTCGAGCCGCCCCGCGCCCGAGAGGCCAATCTCGATCGTAACCGGCCCCAGGGTTCCGCGAGGGATATTAAGGTTATACATGCCGCGGCGCAGAAAGCCGGTCTGATACAGGTAATTGCGCTCGCCCGGCGCGCGGGTGGCAAAGACCTCGATGTCGAAGTCCGGCTTGTCTGAAAAATACACGCGGCAAAAGTAAAAGGCATCCACGCCCAGTTTTTTCGGGCGCAAAAGCACGGTCAGCAGATAGGGTTCTTCGGGAAGGAATCCTGCGTCGAAATTGCCGCCGTCCGGCACGATAGGGACGCGAATCCGGATAACAGATTCGGCGTCCTGGCCCTCATTTTCAAGAACGGGAATGGTCGTGTTTGATAATTTGTCATATTTGACCAATTCCCACTTAACATTGCCCCGCAACTGGAGGCGCTGCTCGTTTTCCGGGGCAAGGGCGTTCGCGAGGATGTTCTTCGAGTGCGGCCAGATTTTATCCGGCAGCGCGTCATAGACCTCGAAGTAGGCCGTTTTTGGAATGGTCCCAATCGGGCCGATCATCATCATCCAAAAGCC
The DNA here is from genome assembly GCA_964446285.1 of uncultured Candidatus Sumerlaeota bacterium. GTDB lineage: Bacteria > Sumerlaeota > Sumerlaeia > SLMS01 > CAYUNT01 > CAYUNT01. The sequence goes on from CAYUNT010000007.1 coordinate 44,903, forward strand.
CGACGAGGCGAGCGGCGCCGCGACGAGGATCGAGAAGAAAACCGTGAGGAGTTCCGCGCGTGTGAGGAAACGCGCTCGCGCCAGGGCCGCGAATCCGGCCCCGAGCGCCAGGAGCGGCACAAACACCATGAACGCGCCCACTGGGAGTCCATGCGCCCCCAGGAGATTGCCGCTGGCCTCGATGATTTCGAAGAACTGCACGCACAGCGCGGTGGCGATTATGCCAAAGATCGCCACTGGCACGGATCGCGCCGTAATGCCGCGGGTGCTTTCCTCCGCCATTTTCACGGAACCACCAGGACACGAAGGCACAAAAGGGCGCTCTTTCCCTGCGGGACAGGCCGATTCCCCTTCGTGCCTTTGTGACTTTGTGGTCATCTTTACGGCTTTTGTTCTATCATGTCATTGTCATGGATATAGCGAACGAGGTCTGAAAGCGTGGTCGTTGCGAGGCAAACGCACGTGTCCGCGCCGCCGTAAAATACACGCAATTCGTCCGTCGCCGGATCGTGAATCGCCGCGCAGGGGAAGGCGACATTCGGCACATCGCCCACGCATTCGTAAATCTCCGTCGGCGCCAGGATATAGCGGCGTGTGCGGTGCAGGACTTTCCAGGGTTCTTCCAGGTCCAAAATCGCCGCGCCCATGCTATAGACAAACCCGTTACACGAGGTCAAAACGCCGTGGTAAATGAGCACCCATCCCTCGGGCGTTTCGATGGGAACGGGGCCGGCGCCGATTTTCGTGCTCTGCCAGCCGGAGGCCGTTCCCATAACAAAACGGTGTTTGCCCCAATAGATCAGGTCCTTGGAATAGGACAAAAAGATGTCGCCAAACGGCGTGTGGCCATTGTCGCTCGGCCGGTGGAGCATCACATATTCGCCGCGAATTCGACGCGGGAAAAGGACGGCGTTGCGGTTGTAGGGCGGCAGGACGATGTCGAGCAGTTCGAAGTTCTCGAAGTCGTCCGTCACGCCCATTCCGATGCAGGGCCCGTGGTAGCCGTGGCACCATGTAATGTAATAGCGGCCTTCGAGCGGCGTTACGCGCGGATCGTAGGCATAGACCATGCGGTCGATTTCCTTGTCCTTGCACTTCCAGCGCACCGGTTCGGGCTGGATCGTCCAGTTCATGCCGTCGGCGCTGCGCCCGGTGTGAATCAACATGTCGCGGTTTTGATTATCGACGCGGAACATGCCGCGATACTCGCCGCGAAACGGGACGACGGCGCTATTGAAAATGCTGTTGGCGCACGGAATGGCGTTGCGGCGGATAATCGGATTGTTTGGATGGCGTTTGAGGAGAGGTTCATTGCCCTGGCCGATGGTTCCCATGCAATTCTATCCTTTCTGGTGAACAAAATGCAATAATACCTACATGAATACTTGCCGCGGCATCACGGAAACAGGAGTTGCTCAAAGTATCATTTGTGTCATGCGATCCCTCATTCTCCTTATCATTCGCCCCGCGATTTATCGCGGGGTGGGTAAACAAGCCGCAGGCTATGAACCGTTTCAACGGTTTGTCTTGTGGCGTGGCGAAAAACCGTTGAAACGGTTCTCGAAGACAACTCTCCTCGAAATCCCCGCGATGAATCGCGGGGCGAGTGATAGAAGGGCCTTCGCCTGCCTCGCTGATGCCACTTTGAACAGTTCCTGATCGCGGAAATGGGACCTATGGGACATTGGCCCATAAAGGTGCACATTGCTATTTACAGGGTTTCAGCTTCATGGCTTGCCCGAGGGGAAGATGCCGGAATGGTATCAGCCCCTTGCGAAAGCCTGCCTGGACCTTGCTTGCGGAGGCGCGACGCTTGCGCCCATCGAGATGCGGGGGTTGCCGAGCACATGCGTTTTCTGGATCCGGCGCGTTTGTTTTTGTTCAAGGAGCAAATCCAGGCAGGTATGGATCAGGGCGTCCACATCGTAGTCGAGATAGGTCATGGGCATGTCGCCGCGCGACGCCAGTTTGCACGCGCCATGCGCTGTGATGCTCAATTCTTCCGGTATGCGGATGCCCATCATGCACGCCACCTCGGCGATGGGAATGGCCATGCCGCCCCACATGCAGATGATGGCCGTCGCCTGAGCGAACTCTTCTAAATAACTGCGAATGGCGGAAAGGTCTCCCTCGGCGATTTGCAGCGATTGCCTGTAGGCGTCTTCATTGACTTCAAGCCCTGCCTCCCTCATGGCCATGCTATGGCCGAGAAGATGGCACTGGGTTTCCCAGTCCGTATCGGAAGGATCGCAGAAACAGATGATGTTGCGGTGGCCCATGTTGATGAGTTTTTTCGTCAGGCGGTAAAATCCGTTGGTCGTGTCGCCCGCGACGGCCGGCAGGCAGGTGTGCGAATTGCCTCCCAGATACACAAACGGAAAACGGTCGGGCGCGAGTTCACTCGGCGCGGAATGCGGGAAGGCATAGAGCGACAAAATGCCCATCACCTCGGGTTCAAACACCTTGCCAATCTGATCGACGCGCGCCCAGTCGTCGTCCATCCGCAGATACTTGAGTTCGACGGTGTATTGGCGGCTTTCCGCCACGGCCATGACGCGCGCCAGGCGATACTCGGAATACGGCGTCGTCAGCCAGCTTTTGGGATTTTCCGAAACCGGCATGGCCACGCCAAGACGACCGACAGGCTTGCGTCCCTCGGGCATGATGGTTTCCAAAAACGTTCCGGAGCGCTCGGTTTGGCGCAGGTATCCTTGCTTGCGCAGGAGTTCAAACGCCTCCTGGATCGGCCAGCGGCTGAGTCCGCTCAAACGCGCCAAGGCGGCCACGCTCGGAAGACGCTCCCCCGGTTTCCAATGTCCGGCGAGGATTTCCTCGAGGAGAATTTCACGGACCTGGCTTGTCAGGGTCAGCCCCTTGCCCGGACTCAGAATCGGGCGTCCAAAGAAAGAGGGATGGTCTTTATCCACGGAAGGATTTGTGCCGTTGGGCAATTTCCCGGATGACATTGGAGTGAAACCCCGTCGGATGGAAACTGGAGCTGCTTTGTCTGGGCTGAAAGTCCCCGTTCGGCGTAGAAAAAGGAGGGAAGACCGCCAGCGAGGACCCGATTGCAGGACTTCCGCCTAACTTGGCCAAAGACTACTGACATGTGATTTGCCATGTCAAGAACGAAGTCTGTTACCTCGCCGTGCGGACACCTGCCAGTAATCCTATGCTGTCCTGCTGGTCCATAATCTTCAGGGGGGCCTCCAGTCGAGCAGGTTGGAATTGTGGCGAAACCTTCGCGTCCCCGCCTTTGGATGTTTGGAGGCAAGCGGCGCGCCGGGGACCGTAAAGGGATGAAATATCAAGCGTTGGCGCGTTCGAAAAATAACGGCAATTCCCTTTTGTTATCTGAGTCCCCGCCAGAATTGCTCCGTGCGCCCCCGGCGGGCGGCGCAATGCGCCGTGGGGAGGCTTTGCGCGCAGTCTGCGAGAAGAAGAATGCCTGTCGTTGCGCGCCGCGAGCAGGGGCGGCGTTGAAGGGGACCTTCCCGCGGGGGAAGAGCATGTCAGAACCCTGCCCAAATGCCCTTTCCATGTGACCTTGCTGACTCCCGCGGGCATGTCTGGTATTTTTTGTTTGACATGCGCGGTGGAGGGCAACTATAGGCTGTGACGTGCATTGCGCATGGCAGTGTGACATTTCGAGAGCAAATCCATTCAATTCATTGTAAATCTGCTGGGAGTTATAAATGCCGAATCCCTCTTTCAATGGTCTGGGAATGAACCTTGGAAATTTGTCGCGCCTGTCCAAGGCGCAGACGCGTTCTATTTGTGCTGAAAACATGACGGGCGAAAAGGGAAAGGGCGGGATGGCGCCAGCGGAAAACAACGGGGCCAGCCTCGATTTGGGCGTCGGGTGGAAATGCAAGCCCTGTATCTCGATTGCCCCTGGAGACACCTTCCAGGTGGCCGACATCAAAGGTCCTGGGGCCATTCAGCAAATCTGGATGACTCCCTCGGGCCACTGGCGCCATCTGATCCTTCGTATTTACTGGGACGGCCAGGAACAGCCCTCGGTCGAGTGTCCGCTCGGCGATTTCTTCTGCAGCGGATGGGGATCTTATGCGCAGCTTTCCTCGCTGGCCGTATGCGTCAACCCCGGCAGCGCGCTCAACTGCTATTGGGAAATGCCTTTCCGCAAGCACTGCCGGATCACGGTGACCAATCTGTCTGGCGATTGGTCATGCTTGTTCTATCAAGTGAATTACACGCTCACCGAGATTCCCGCCGATGCCGCCTACTTCCACGCTCAATTCCGCCGCGTGAATCCCGTTCCATATAAGCAGGTGGTTACGATTCTCGATGGAGTTCGCGGCCAGGGCCAGTATGCGGGCACGTATCTGGCCTGGGGCGTGAACAACAACGGATGGTGGGGCGAGGGCGAAATCAAATTCTTCATGGATGGCGATGGCGAATTTCCGACCATCTGCGGAACCGGCACGGAAGATTACTTTTGCGGTTCGTATAATTTCGAGAACAAGGCCACGGGCCGCTATCAGGAATACACAACACCGTATGCGGGGCTTCATCAGGTGATCCGCCCCGACGGGCTTTACAGTTCGCAACAGCGTTTTGGGCTGTATCGCTGGCACATCATGGACCCGA
>CAYUNT010000008.1:0-46330 GCA_964446285.1 uncultured Candidatus Sumerlaeota bacterium
CCATTCACCAACACCCCTCCAGGGGGGACACCATGTACCTGTGTATTACCTGAAATTCTGTGCTTTGTGCTTGAGCGCGGAATGCAGGTTGCCCGTAATATCTGCGCTCTTGCGAGGACGCTTCGCATGTTACTATATGCGAATCGCGCTCCGTCGCGGGACAAATTTACATGTTTCGACGCAAAGTTGCCGATATGGAAAAAGCATTATTAATGGGGAACGAGGCATTCGCGCGCGGCGCTTATGAAGCGGGCGTCGCTGTCGGGGCCGGATACCCCGGAACTCCCAGCACGGAAATCCTCGAAAATCTGGCCAAATACAAAGGGATTTATTGTGAATGGGCGCCGAATGAAAAGGTGGCGCTTGAGGTGGCCATTGGCGCGTCTATCGCGGGCGCGCGCTCGATTGTCACGATGAAACACGTTGGCCTGAACGTGGCCGCGGACCCGCTGATGACCGTAACTTACACAGGAATTCAAGGCGGTCTGGTCATCGTCGTGGCGGACGACCCGGGGATGCACTCCTCGCAAAACGAGCAGGATACGCGCCATTATGGGCGATTTGCCAAGATTCCAGTCCTCGCTCCGTCCGACTCGCAGGAAGCAAAGGATTTCGTCCGCCTCGCCTGCGAAATCTCCGAACGCTTCGACACGCCCGTCATCTTGCGCAGTTCAACGCGCATTTCGCACACAAAGACCGTAGTGTCGCTTGCCGAGCCTGTGAAACCGCCCGTCGAAGTGCATTTTGAAAAGAATCCGCGCAAGTATATCCCCGTTCCCGCCCATGCGCGAGCGCTTCACCGGCAGGTGGAAGAGCGCATGCTCCGTCTGAAGGAATACGCCGAGGAGGCCGCGGAGCTGAACGTCGAGTTCCCCGGAAGCGGCAAGGCCAAAAAGGCCGAGATCGGCATCATCACAGCGGGCGCGGAATATCAATATGTCCGCGAGTTTTTCCCTGAGGCGAGCATACTCAAGCTCGGCATGTCGTGGCCCTTGCCCGTAAAACGCATCCAGGCGTTCGCCAGCCGCGTAAAGCGCCTTCTGGCAGTCGAGGAGCTCGACCCGATTTTCGAAACCGAGCTCAAGGCCTGCGGAATCGCCATCGAAGGCAAAGAGCATTTGCCCATCACAGGTGAATTCTCGCCAGAAACAATTCGCGACTTGCGCATCCGGATTCTCGGCAGCGCCGCCAAGTCCGCAAAATCCACTAAAGCACTCGCTTCCCCCGCCGCTGGCCCGTCCGCTGTTCCGGAGTCGCCCGCCGCGCGCGCGCCCATCGAGGGCCTGCCCATTCGCGCGCCGGTTCTTTGCCCCGGATGCCCCCACCGCGGCGTGTTTTACGCGCTCAGCCGCCTCGATGTCGTCGTCACTGGCGATATTGGCTGTTACAGCCTCGGTTTTGCGCCGCCGTTCAACCGCATGGACACGATCATCTGCATGGGCGCGGCGGTCGGCGTCATGCACGGCATGGAAAAAGCCGGACTCGATAAACCGTTGGTCGGCGTCATTGGCGACTCGACATTTTTGCACTCCGGCATCACCGGCCTGATGGATGTGGTCTATAACAAAGGATGCGGCACGCTGCTGATTCTCGACAACCGCACAACCGCCATGACCGGCCACCAGGAGCACCCCGCAACAGGCCGGACGCTGCTTGGCGAAAAGACTTATGCGGTATCCTTCGAGGAAATCGCAAAGGCCTGCGGTGTGAAGCGCGTTTTCACCGTCGATCCCTACGAGCTCGAGGCCACCTACGAGATTATCAAGCGCGAGATCGCCGTCGCCGAGCCATCGGTTATCATTGCGGCGCGCGAATGCGTCTTGATTCCGCACGAAAAATACGGGCGCGAAATCCAGGTGAATGAAGAAGCCTGCAAGGGCTGCGGCAAATGCGTCAAACTCGGCTGCCCGGCCATGGAAACCTATTTGGAAAGTGGAAAAAAGAAGGTCCGGATCAACAAGGTCCTTTGCGCCGAATGCGGCATGTGCGTTCAGACATGCCCCTTTGAAATGATCGCGGCTAACGAGCGTCCGGACGCGGAAGGCGAGGTGTTTTCGTGAGCGATGTAACCAATATCCTGCTCTGCGGAGTGGGAGGACAGGGAATTTTGCTGGCGAGCCGTATGATTTCGACGGTCGCTCTGCGTTGCGGCCTCGACGTGAAAAGCGCAGACGTCCACGGCATGGCGCAGCGCGGCGGCAGTGTGACGAGCCAGCTTCGCATGGGCGCCAAGGTGTATTCGCCAGTCATTCCCACCGGCGAAGCGGACTGCCTTGTGGCGCTGGAAAAACTTGAGGCATTGCGATGCGCGCATCTCGTCCGCCCAAAGGCGCGCGCTTTTATTGGCAACGCGGTCTTGCAGCCGGTCAGCGTTTCCATCGGCCTTGGCGTATATCCGCCTGATATCGATGCGCGACTGCGCGAGGTTTATCACGAGCCTGTTCTGATCGACGCGCTAGCCGCCGCGAATGAACTCGGAAATCCGCGTGTCAGCAACGTAGTTTTGCTCGGGGCGCTCTCCACAAGCCTGCCTTTTGACTTGGCTGCGTGGGAAGCCTGCATACGCGAGCTCATCAAACCTTCGCTGGTTGACGTAAATCTTCAGGCATTTCATCGCGGAAGGGGATTTTTGAAGTCATGACAGAGCCATCTGAATTCTTTTTTGACCGCGATTGGGAAACCGCCTCGCAGGACCGCCTTCGCGATGTGCAAAACACCCGGCTTCGCGAAATCTGCCGCCATGTTTATGCGAAAAACGACTTGTATCGCGCGCGATTTGACGAAAAAGGCATCCACCCCGAAGACGTGCGCGGACTGAACGATCTGCGCAGATTGCCTTTTATCACCAAAGAGGATTTCCGCCGGACTTATCCGCTCGGGTTGTGCTGCGCGCCGCGCGAAGAACTCCGCGAGATGCACATGTCCTCCGGTTCCACAGGCACGCCCGTCGTCATGCCCTACACGCAGGACGACCTCGATCAATGGGGCCATTGCATGGCGCGATGCATGATGATGTCGGGCCTTCGCCCGGGCGACACAATCCAAATCACGCCATCGTTTGGGCTTTTCAATGGCGGCTTTGGTTTTTATCACGGCGCGCGCAAGGCGGGCCTGTTCATCATCCCCACAGGCGCAGGCAACACACCCCGCCAGATTCAACTCATGCGCGATTTCAAAGTGCGCGGGTTGATGGCTGTCGTTTCCTACGGACTTCGCATCGCGGAGGAATTGGAGGCATCGGGCGGGCGGCTCGACGATCTGAAGATTGGCATGTTCGGCGCGGAAACCTTCAGCGACGCCATGGCGAAAAAACTCAAGCAATACTTGGGAATTGAGCCTTTCGACATTTATGGAATGACGGAGACTGGCGGCGTTGGCACCACAGGCATGGATTGCCCCGCGCATCAGGGCATTCATGTCTGGGAAGATCATTACATCCTCGAAGTGATCGATCCCTGGACCCTGGAACCTGTCGAGGATGGACAAGAAGGCGAGTTGGTGTTCACGGCGCTCACTCGGCGGGCGTTGCCAGTGATTCGGCTTCGGACGAGCGACATCAGCCGTGTCGTCTCGCGCGAGCGCTGCGCCTGCGGGCGGACGCATGTGCGCATCGGGCGCATCACGGGCCGCATCGACGACATGCTCATCGTAAAGGGCGTCAATTTCTGGCCGCGCCAGGTCGAACAGGTCTTGATGAGCATTCCCGGCGTAAAGAGCAATTACCAGATCATCATTGAGGATCGCGACGGCGTAAAAGACGTGCGCATCAACGTAGAAGCCGAAGAAGGCGTCACGGGCTTTATCGTCGAGAAAAGACTCAAAGAAGCGCTCGGCTTCAGCCCCAAAGGCGACGTCTTCAAACCCGGCGCCCTCCCCCGCCAGGAGGGCAAAGCCCAGCGCGTGTTCCACAAAAAAATCGCTAACGGGCAATAGATTCCTATCAGGGTGCTTGTTGCCTATTTGCGGTTTCCCTGTGGCGCCCCTTAAATTGAAAGAGCAACCGCCCGCCCTGCAAAATCAGCATTTCAAAGAAAATCGCCCGCCGCGGTCATGTTTGTTTTCGCGCAAACCGCAGCGGGCGAATGAGAGTGAATTCAGAGGAATGAGGCATCAGACACTTGGAATATGTCTGATTCAGCGGACTGACAGCGCCTTGCGGCGCCGTGGCGCTTTATTACTTCTTCGGCACGGCGTTGGCGGCTAGAATGCCCTTGGGAGGCAGTTCGCCCACCAGCGGCCGCAGCCACTCGATGAACTCCGGAGTGACGTCGTTGCCCGAATCGGCAAGGAATTTCGCATCCGGGAATCCAGGACAGGGGTCGTCCATGCGGCGGTATTGGCGCTGGCCTTTGGGCAGGTTGACGCCCGACACATCTTCGAGCGGCGCAAGGAACAGATCGCCAAAATACTTGTCCAGCGTGGACGGAAGACGGCGGAAGCACACGGAGCCGTCGATGTCGCCGCGCATGGCGTAACGCACCGCCGCGACGCCCGCCTCGTAGGCTTCCTGCGAGTCGATGGGCGAAACGAGTCCCGCCATGCAGCGCTGCGCATAGCCGAGCGTGTCGGCGCGCACGCGGAATTTCTTGGGTTTGCCAGTCGTTGCGTCTTTGTGCTTCTGGCCGAGGTATTGCTTCACGGTGTCGGCGAGGAAATCCGCCAGCGCGCCCGTGCCCGAAAGCTGAATGTGTCCGAAGGCATCCGGTTCGGCGCCGACCTTGAGTTTGTCGGCGAGGTTCGGCATTCCGATCGCCACAAGTTCCTCGCGGATCGTTGCGCTTTCGAGATAGGTTTTGCCATCGGTGTGGGCCATGCCTTCGCTTACGGCCACTAGCGCGCGTCCGTATTTCTGATACACGGCCTCCACATCCTCGCAGAACTTCTTCACGGTCACGGGACGCTCGGGGACGTAAATGAGGTGGGGTCCGTCGCCCGGCACGCGGCGCGCCAGCGCCGAAGCCGCGGTGAGCCAGCCTGCGTTGCGGCCCATGCAGACGTCGATTTTAATGCCCGGCAGCGAACGATTGTCGCAATCGTTGCCGAGGAAACACTGCGCCACATAATGCGCCGCCGAGGCGTATCCGGGGCAATGGTCCGTGACGAGCAGGTCGTTATCGACCGTCTTCGGAACGTGGAAAATGCGCAGTTCATAATCGTTCTTGCGGGCGATCTGGTTGATGATCCCCGCGGCGAGCGCCGAGTCATTGCCGCCGATGTAGAAGAAATACCGCACTTCGTATTTCTTGAAAATCTCGAAGATTTTCTTGCAGTCTTCCTCTTTGGGTTTGAAACGGCACGATCCGAGCGCGGCGCCGGGCGTGCGGGCCATATCGGCCAGCGTGGCGGCGGATTCTTTGCGCAGGTCGATGAAACGCTCTTTCAGAATGCCTTCCACGCCGTTCTGCGCGCCGTAAATTCCTTCGATTTCCGGATATTTCAGGGCTTCTTGAATCACCCCGTAAAGCGATTGATTGATCACAGCCGTGGGGCCGCCGGACTGCCCTACGACCAGGGTTCCCTTGGGTGCGTTTGCCATGAGTTCGTCTCCTTATTTCTGGCGCGCGATGGATATGGATTTGTGATGCGCCGGAAGCCCAAAGTCGCACGGCAGCGAAAAATCGCCCGTGTCTTCAGGCGGCCCGCATCTTTGAGAAGCGGCGCGGGGCAGTCAAGGGCTTTGGGGGAAGTGGATATTCGGATCACCGCCCCTCTGCCTATGCGTCTTTGTGGCTTTGTATGAGAATTCCACCGCGCGCGCTTCTGATTGGCATATACGCCTCCAATTGGCGAACGCGACGTCGTTGCCATTCACAGTCCTTGACTTTGGCGGCGCGGATTGCCATCGAAACGCATCGCGCGGGGGACCATGTGCAAACACACAGACAGAGTCCTCATGGCGCGATGTCACGATCTCGTCCTTGCGCGCCCGCATTCTTCTTTATGCCGCGCGTAAAGTGGGATCGCGAGGCTCCGCACTCGCGTCCTTTCTTGTCTTGTTACGCGCTCGCACTCACGCTCGCGCTCGCGCCTGCGCACGAAATCACTCCCGCATAATGGAAGGAGCCATCCGATATGGCCATACTCATCGCCGGAGGAGCCGGTTATATTGGCAGTGTGGTTGCCGCCCATTTGCAGGAACGAGGCCGCGAGGTTGTCGTTCTGGACAACCTTTCCAAAGGCCACACGGAAGCCATTCCGTTTGGCGTGCAACTCGCGCGCGGCGATCTGGGCGATGGCGCGCTTGTCTCGCGCCTGTGCCGCGAACATGGCATCCACACCGTGATGCATTTCGCCGCCTTCGCCGAGGTGGGAGAATCGGTCTCCGCCCCCGCCCGCTACTTCGATAACAACGCCGTTCGCGCTAAATGCCTCTTCGACGCCGCCCTGGGCGCGGGCGTCAAAAGGTTCGTTTTCTCCTCCACGGCGGCCGTCTATGGCGAACCGCAGGAAATCCCAATCCCCGAAACGCATCCCAAGGCGCCCACTAATCCGTATGGATGGTCCAAACTCTTCGCAGAAGAGGTTTTGCGGGCCTACGGGCGCGCTTATGGCGTCCGCTCCATCATTTTCCGCTACTTCAACGCCGCCGGAGCCACTCCCACTCTCGGCGAAGATCACCACCCTGAATCGCACCTCATTCCGCTTGTGTTCCAAGCCGCGCTGGGCAAGTTGCCCGCCATTCGGATTTTTGGAACCGACTGGCCCACGCCCGACGGCACATGCATCCGCGATTATATTCACGTTAGCGATTTAGCGCGTGCGCATTCGCTCGCCGTCGATGCGCTCTATGGGGATCATCCCGGCGGGACGTTCAATCTGGGCAACGGCGAGGGCTATTCGGTCAAACAGGTGATCGAAACAGCCCGCGCCATCACCGGACGCGAAATTCTCGCGGAAGAAGCCCCGCGCCGCCCGGGCGATCCTGCGCGGCTTGTCGCTTCGAGCGAACTGGCGCGCAAGGAGCTCGGCTGGAAGCCGGAAATTCCACGCCTGGAAGACATTATTGAATCCGCCTGGCGCTGGACCCAGTCGCATCCCGACGGCTACGAATCCTCAAATTCCGCCCCGCCGTCGTCGTGCTGATTCCATAGGTCCCCAAAGGATTGTTCAGGCCCGGCCCCTATTGCGGCGGCGCCAGTTCGAACGGCAAGCGGTGGAACGGATCGAGCGCGGCGTCGATTAGTCGAGCTAGATCACGCACCCGGGCAGGCTGTTCCCCCTTTGCGGAAATTTTCGAGATTTTCGCCGATTTCGATGCTTTGGTCTTGGACGATTCCTGTGCTTTTTCCTGTTTCCGCGCCAGAGCATTGACAATCCCAGCCAGTTCATCGTGCGAAATCGGTCCTTTTCCTTCGAGTTTAGGCAGTTGCGCGCGCGCCTCTGCGAACATCTCCCTCTCCCCCAGCGCGCGCCGCAACGCCTCCGCGGCCTCTGAACGGCTGATCTCGCGATCGGGATGAATCAGGATTCTATTGTCGTTCCAGCCGTTCGGGATCGGTTCGCCCTCGATGACGCCCGCCAGCGCCACGCGTTGAATCGGCTGAAAATCCAGATCGTCCGGCGCGAGATCGCGGAACGGCATGCACAGGCATTTCGCGTCGAGGAGCGCCTGCTGCAGGGCGCGCAGATCAATCGCGCGCGGTTCAATTCCGCGCAAAGCGCACTGCGCCGCCGCCGCGCCGGCCGCCTGGCCGATTAGCATGACGCACGGTTGAAGCCGCGTGCATCCATTCACCAAATGCGTCACCGACAGGCTGTGTTCCGCCACGAGCAGGCCGTCCGCTTCGCGCGGAACCAGGCTCCCATACGGCACGGTGAACGCCGGGATTGGCGTGAATTTTTCCTCGATGGGACGTGGATTTTTCTTGTGATGATGGTCGAGCGGATAATCCCCCACCGCCACTCCGGTTTTGTAAAGCGAGCGCGCTGCGGGACTATACGGATTGATTATATCCTGCAAACGGAATGTGATCAGCCCGGCCATGCGGCGGCTCTCGCGATTGTAGGGGATGATGCCGAGGTGGTCGGGTGTCGGGAATTCATCCTCCGCCAGACCCAGATGACGATAGCCACCCACGGTCTGCAGATAATAGACAAATCCAAGCGTGACCGCGCGCGCGGGCTTGAGCGCCTCGATCCGTTCCTCGTGCGACATTTCAATCGGGTTCACATAATAATCGTTCCCCGCCTTGGGCCAGTTGATCATGAACTTGCCGTTGGGCAGACGTCCATAGGCGAGCATTTTGTCCCAGTCTTTCGTTGTGCCGCCGCCTTCGGAATCCTGCACAGGCGCAATGCATCCATCATAGTTGCGCGGATCGTATCCCGGCGGCTCGGGGATGGTTTTGTCTGCGCCCGGGCCGAAATCCTTCAGGATCGCCACCACCGTAAGGTCCTGAATCATATCGTTCGCCTCGGGCGATGCGCCCGGTTCGCCTGTCTCCGATGCGGCATCGTGCCCAATCCGGTAAGGAACGCCCGCCATCGCCATCACATCGCCATATTCCGTGGCGTCGATTGTCACGCGGGCATGGACAAGGATGCGCTCACCCGCCTCATTTTGCAGGTCCACGGCCGCCACGCGCCGCTCGTCGAGAACAACGCCCACTGGCCAGAATCCCTTGATGACGCGAAGATTTTTTTCGGCCGCGGCGCGTTCATGGAAAAACCGGTTGCCAACATGCGGCTCGAATTGCGTTTCGCTCACCCATCCCGTGCGCAGGGCGTCCACGCCGCCATAATGCGCGCGCAAATATGCCCGCAATTCCTCCCACAAACCCGAGGGAAGACAATGATTGCCGTCGGTGGCGCTTACGCCCGCGGCCGTAAGCATTCCGCCGAGCCAGCTGTGCTCTTCCGTCAGGAGGGTCTTCGCCCCAAGCCGCGCCGCTTGAATGGCCGCGCAGACGCCGCTCGTGCCTCCACCGACGACAAGAACCTGCGTTTCGATGCATGTGGCGTGAGACTGTGGTGATTTGGGCGACGGCATAAAGCATTTCACTCCGCAAAAACGTTTAACCTCGCACCCAAATCGCTTGCACGTCCGCGCGGCGAGTTTCAAGGGATATTCTTGTGTTTTTAGCGCGAAACACTCTGCTAATGGCAATCAAGGACCGCTATGTTGCTCAAGGCTCGATGCTCGCCGGCGGCCTCGGCATTATTCATACAAAATCCACGAAGGCGCAGAGGCTGTGGGAATTTCATACAGATACACAGCGCCCGAATGCGCGCCGTTCTGATTATCCCACTCGGCTCCAATGGCGATCAGATTGCCAAGGATGGCTGTGGCATTGCCAAACCGCGCGTTGGGATTCGCGTCGGAGGGGACGATCTTTGCCGCCTGACGCCACACTCCGTCCGACGCGCGCCGGAACAAATAAGCCGCGCCGCCATCCAGCGCTCCGTCGTCGCAACCCATCGCGCCGATTACCATCAAGCCGCCGTCAATCGACACAGACATTCCAAAATAATCGCTCTCTTTGGCGTCCGAAGCAGTCAATTTGGCGGTTTGCGTCCAGATTCCGCCCACCTTCTCAAACAAATAGACAGACCCAGTGTCTATGCCTGCCGGTCCATCATCAAGGAACGCGCCCACGGCAATCAGTCCGTCCTGAATGGCAACCCATTCGCCAAAGCGGTCATCCGGGGCGGCGTCCGAGGCTTCGAGTTTGGCCGTCTGAACCCAGGTGGCGCCCGCGCCCGTGCGTTCATACACATAAGCCGCGCCCGAATTCACCCCGCCTGTGGCGTCGTTCAAGAACGATCCGATAACGATCGTCGTGCCCGAGATGGCCAAATGCTGGGCGAAGTAATCCTCCGCCGCGCCGTCAGAAGGCAGCAACTTCTGGCGTTCGATCCAGTCGCTCCCCGAACGTTCATACACATAAGCCCCGCCTGCATCCAGGCCGAGGTCATCGGGGAATCCGCCGACCACGATCAAGTCGCCATCCATCGCGAGCGAACGCCCAATGGCATCGTAGGGGGCGTTGTCGGCTGGAATGCAAAGGTGGGTTTGCTGCCAGGTGTTCCCGGATTTTTCAAAGATGAAAAGGCCGCCGCTGTCAAATCCCACACCATCAAGCCGGTAATCGCCCACGGCAAGCAGTCCGTTGCGGATGGCGACGGCGCGGCCCAGTTTATCCGATGTCTGAGGATTGTTGTGCTTGACCTTTGCGGTTTGCGCCCAGCCGCCTGAAGTCCGCTCGTAAACATACACCGCGCCCGAACTGCTGGCAATGTCGTCCACCCAGATCGCCCCGACCGCCACGGTGTCGGTGTCGAGGGCGAGGGCAATGCCAAATTCATCGCCAGCGGAACCGTCCGAAGCGACGAGTTTTGTTTCTGAAAGCGCCCATGCAAATGAAAACATCAACGCGAACAGCCCCCCCGCAAGCAGGCATTTCCGCGCTGCTGATTGCGCCAAGACAAGCCCTGGCAAAAACGGCTGGAAAATCATGAAAAATCCTTTCAGAAACAAAAGTGCAATCAGCCCCGCCTCCGGGAGTTAATAGTGGTCAAACGGGCTTCGCAGGCAAGAAGAACCATCAAGGTTGCGCGTGCAAGGTCGCGCATCGGGGAACTCTGCGCCCAATGCAATTCATTCGGCACACGAGAAGAATTTCGGCATCTGCCTTGGCGCTTTGGCACTGGAGAAGCCGCTTTATTTTTTCCGGTTTGCCAGAAGGTGAATGAAAATTTCCAGGCGGCTGCGCAGCGGAACAGGCAAACGCCCAAGTGTGTTCAGGGAATCGGCGCGCAAACGTTCGCACTCGCCGCGGGCTGCCTCCAGAGCGCCGCAACGCTCGAAAAGCGCAACGACCCAAGCGACATCCGCGTCTGTCGTGCGCTCGCGCGGCTTGTCAAGAATCGTCCAAAGCCGGATGCGTTCGCGTGCGCCCAGGCGCGGCGCGGCCCACACCACGCAAAACGAACGCTTGCCCTCGCGAATATCCGACCCGAGTTTGCCGCGGCCTTTGGCTTCGGTCAGATCAATCAGGTCGTCCTGGATTTGAAAAAGCGGCCCCAGATGCTGGCCCAGGCGCGCCAGATCGTCTAGAACACGCTTGGGCGCGCCCGCCACAATCGCGCCGCCGAGCATGGGCGCGGACAGATAGAATCCTGTCTTTTCGCGAACCAGGCGGTAGTAATCATCCAAAGTCAGGTCGCGCCGTCCTCGCGCGGAAATATCCAGCGCCTGGCCGACGTGCGTGTGATCCAGCGTCTCGCTCATCAGGCGCAGCAGGCGCAGCGACGTGGAGGCGCTCAGTCCGCTTGCCGGCGCGTCGAGCAAAGCGGAAAGCATTTTGCAAATAAGATAATCGCCGATATTGATCCCATGCGCAATTCCGAATGCTTTATACACGCACGGGCGGTCTCGTCGCTTCTCGTCGCCGTCCTCGATGTCGTCGTGAACAAGCGCGAAGTTGTGCATCAATTCGATGGCCAGCGCGAACGGAAGCGCCTTGCGGGGCGGCGCGCCGAGCGCCTTGGCCGTCAGAAGGCACAACGCAGGGCGGAAGCGCTTTCCACGCGACCTGCGGTCGGGAAGGTCCAAACCAAGCGCGTAAAGCAGTCCATCATGAAGGCAAGCGATTTGTTCTTCGGAGCGGATCAGGCGTTCGAGTTCCTCGTCAATGAGCGCGCCTGCGCAATCAAGTTCCGCCGCGAATTCATTGGCTGCAATTGGATTTTGTGCCTCGGCGCCTGGGGGGGCCTTCATTCCACAACCTCCACCGCCGCCCAGCGGCCCGCGCGCGCGGAACGTTCAACCGCATCCAGAACGGCCTGATTGCGCAGCCCTTCCACTAAATCCGGCTGCATGGGCGCGCCCGATTCGATGGCATCGAGAAAATCCGCAATGGTGTTGGCGAATGTGTGCTCGTAACCGATCAGGTGTCCAGGCGGCCACCAATTGCTCATATACGGATGCACCGGCTCCGTGACGAGAATGCGCTTGAATCCCTGGCGTTCGCGCCCCTCGCGCGCATCG
This sequence comes from uncultured Candidatus Sumerlaeota bacterium, assembly GCA_964446285.1. Taxonomy (GTDB): domain Bacteria; phylum Sumerlaeota; class Sumerlaeia; order SLMS01; family CAYUNT01; genus CAYUNT01. The sequence continues at coordinate 11,990 of CAYUNT010000008.1, forward strand.
AAATGCCACAGTTCGTTCATCGACTCGAAGTTGAACGCGAGCGAGCCTCTTTCGCCATAAATCTCGAATCCGTGCCAGTTCTTCCGCCCCTGAGCAAATCGCGTGGCTTCGAAGGTTCCAATGGCCCCGTTCTGGAATTTCGCGATGAACACGGCAGCGTCATCCACGGTGACTTTTCCCATTGGCGTCTCGATTTTCGCGCCAGCCGCCGTCCGCTTCGATTTCCGCTTTGTCTCCGCTCCCGGCAGCGGGCGTTCGGGTATAAACGTGGCCAGATGCGCCTGCACACTCGCGATTTCGCCTACGAGATAGCGGCCATAGTCGATGATGTGCGAACCGATGTCGCCGAGCGCGCCGCTTCCGGCCTTGTCTTTTTCGAGCCGCCATACGAGCGGAAATGCCGGATCGACAATCCAATCCTGTTGATAAAATGCGCGGAAATGGAAGATGCGCCCTATCTCGTCCTGGTCGATGATTTTGCGCGCAAGCGCCACAGCCGGAATGCGCCGGTAATTGTGCATGACAATGTGCCGGATGCCGCCCGATGCGCGCCGCACGGCCGCCACCATTGCCTTTGCCTCGCGAAGCGTGTTGGCAATTGGCTTTTCGCAGATGATATGCTTGCCCGCCCGCGCCGCGGCGATCACCTGCTCCTTGTGCGCCCAACCCGGCGTCGAAACATCCACAATAGCCACATCGTCGCGCTCGATGGCCCGCCGCCAATCTGTTTCGCACTCCTCCCAGCCCAATTGTTCGGCGGCCGCGCGCAAAGGCGCCTCGGTCCGCCCGGCCAGCACCTTCATGCGCGGGCGCAGGCGCGTATTGAAATGCTGCTGCACATGACGATAGGCTGTCGAATGCGCCCGCCCCATGAACGCATAACCCAGCAGCGCAATTCCTATGTCTTTCCTCATGATTCCGGCGCCCGCCTTTCTCGATCAATCCGCATAAACGCGATAATCGATATTCGGGAAAATGTTGTCAGACGTTTCCAGGTGGCGCAGATAGTTCTCGTCAATCTCGCCGCGCTCGATCATCTGCCACAAATCCGTAAACCGCAGCACATGATCCTTGGTGCGCCGCACGGCGTAATCGACCACCGTGCCCGTCTTCATGATAAAGGCCCAGTCGCTCGATTGCGCCAGAACAAGTTCTCGCGCGGCCTGGTTGAGCGCGCGCCGTTGCAGTTCCGACGGCTCGCGAAATTTATTCGCCAGGCCGATCATTCGCTCGGCGGCCTTGTGAAGGTGCCGGTAAATCCAGTCGTTCGATCCCTCCAGCCACACCTCCGAATATCCCTTGTAGCCCCACGATGAATACGACGGCACGGCCACTTGATTCACAGGATACATTTCGAGATATTCGCGCGGAGTGATTGTCTTCACCGTTTTTTGATCGAAGTGCATTTTCCTAAGCAGGAACTCGATAAACGCCGGCCCCTCATACCACCAGTGGCCGAAAAGTTCCGCGTCGTAGCACGACGTAACAAGAGGACGGCGGTCCATTAGCGAAGCAAGATGTTCGATTTGTTTCTCGCGGTTATACATGAAGTTTCCGGCGTGCGAAGCGGCCGCTTCCATCGCATCGTGTTCGCTGTAAGGCTGCTTGTGCTGCAACTCGACGCGCCCCGTGATCTTGAAATACTTGATGCCCGTCTGCATCCGCAACCCCGTCGGGTGGATATATGGCGCGATGTAATCGAGCGGCAGATCGTATCCGATGTCGCGGTAAAACTCGCGGTAGCGCGCATCGCCCGGATAGCCTTCCTCGGCGCTCCAGACTGCCTTGCCCGTTTCGATGTCGCGCCCGAACGCCGCCACGCCCGATGGACAGTAAATCGGCGCGAAAATGCCGTATTTCGGCCGGCGCGAGGCAAACAAAATCCCATGCGTATCGACAAAGAAAAAGCGGACACCATTGCGGCGCAAAATATCGTCCAAACCTGGATAATATCCGCATTCGGCGTTCCAGATTCCGCGCGGACGGCGCCCAAAATGCTCCTGATAATGCGCGCACGCGATCGCCACCTGCGCCCGCACGGCGTTCGGATGCACCTGCAGCAGCGGCGCGAAACCGTGCGTCGCCCCGCAGGTCAGAATCTCCAGATACCCCCCGTCCTGAAACAGTTTGAACCCGCGCACGAGATTGTGCCCGTAGCGGTCCACAAACGTCTCGCGGCACTCGTGGAATTTGCGCAAATACATCCGCGCCGTATCGTTAATCTGCGGCTCGTGGCGAGTCCGCTCGACTTCCTTCTCGGCCAGTTCGATCAACCGCTCGATGTGGTGAACATAGCGGTCTTGCAGGAGTTTGTCTGTCAGCATCGAGACCAGCGGCGGCGTCAGCGACATCGTCAGACGCCACTCGACCCCGTCATGCACCAGCCGCTCCATCATGCGAAGCAGCGGAATATAGGTTTCCGTGATCGCCTCGTGAAACCAATCCTCTTCGAGCGGTTCATTCCATTCCGGATGGCGCACAAAAGGCAGATGCGCGTGCAAAACCAGATTCAAGTATCCGAGAGGTTGCGATTGATTCATGATCGGCGTCGCTCCATGCGGCGGAATGGGAATCGGCAGTATTCACGCAGGCAATCACAGCAGAGGATCATAGAGGATTAAGGCAAAACTCCCCGCACGGATTGCGGTTTTCCGGCGGGGATGTTCTGCTCGGATTCATTATTGAACAGGCGTGGGCGCGAAGGGGGCGCACTATCGCGTCTTCCGGCTGACAACCGGAGTGATTTCGCGCGTTTCAGCGCCATCGGCGCTTGTGGCGCGCACGGGCATTTCGATCACCCCGTCGGGGAAGGCAAACCGCGCGTGAAATGTCCCGTCAGGAGACAACTGGATGGGTTTCCCCTGAAGAGTCAAATGCGCGTCAGGCTCCGTCGCCCCGTAGATGATGACTTCGCAATCCACTCGAAGCCAAAATCCGCGCGGCTTTTCGGGGCGCGTGACAGAACCGGAAGCGCCCGACCACATTCCGCTGCCCACCCATTGGCGGCGCAATTCCTGAACAATTTCCTCGCCCGGGCGGCGCAACACGTCCGCTGACCCGGCCTGCTCGCGCAGGCGCAAACCGCCTGACATGCGGAAAATTTCGGCGAACTGCTCCTCGCTTACGCTCATCCACTGCTCGTCCGTCTGCGGCGACATTCCTTGCGGCGGCGAGGAAATCGCATTCGAACGCGCAATGATCACAAAATCGCCGTCGTCGTCATACATTCCGAGGTCCACAATGTAGGCGCGCGACGGTTCGGGAACGCGCAGATACCACGAAGCGGCCATGTCATTGACGGCCACATCGTAAAACGAATGGGCGTTTGTGCCATCGAAATGAATATCCGTCACATCGTAAACGCGCAAAGCCATGGCGCGCTGATGCGCCCCGCGCGGAATTCCCAGTTCGGCGCGGCGATGCGAACCGATTTCCCAATAGAGGAATACCCATTCGGGATCGCGAACGAGCGCAACCACCTTTGTGTCGCCGTATTCGAGCGGGAGATCGCGCTGGAATGTCGGTGGCATGGATGCGGCAAGCGGCGCAGAGGGCGGCGCGGGAGAAAGAGGCCCCGAGGTCGGACGATCCGCCACGGCGGATTCCGGAACAATCGCCGGCGGAATTGCAGCCTTGCCTTTGGATTTTGATGCGGCGGGCTTTCGCGCGGGCTTGGATGCGGCCGCAGGCTTGGCGGCGGCGGGTTTCTTGGCCGCAACCGGTTTGGGGACCGCTGCAGGCTTGGCGGCGGCGGGTTTTTTCGCCACGGCAGGCTTTTTGGCCTTAGCAGATTTTTCTGCCTCAGGCTTTTTCGCAGTCTTTTCCGCGCTGGCGGCGGGGCCTTTTGCCTCCGCCTTTGGCGGCGCGGTCTTTTTCGCAGCCGGCTTCGGAGTAGAAGCGGAAGCGGGCTTGACGGCGGACTTGGCAGCAACGGGCGGCTTTACCGCAGGTGCGCCGGACGCAACAGGCGCTTTGGCCGGAGCGGCGGGCGCAGCAGGCGCGGCGGATGCCTTGGCTTTCGCGGGCGCGGGTTTGGGCGGTTCTGATTTCGCCTTCGCGGCGGACTCTTTCACCTTGGAAACCGCTGGCGGCGGCGGAACTGGCGCAGCGGAAGCCTTGGCCGTGATTTTCTTCACGGCAGGTTCCGTCTTTTTCACAAGAGGCTTCGCCTCATCTTTTTTCTTGCTGGCCATGATCGGGGAATCTCCTTTCCTCGATAATCCTCACGCTATGAATCTGAGGGTTTCGCGGGAGTCCGTCAAGCATATCCTCAAATCATCTTGCATTGTTTCGAATCATCGGAAGGCGGCGTTGAAGATGAATTATTATGATAATTGCCTGGGATGAAAACAGGCGATTCTCGCCCGCCCCCGCCTGAAGCAGGCAAAAAGCTTGGCTTGTGGACCATACGCCGCCCCGCAAAGCAAGCAAAAAGAGGAATTGTGAAATTAGTCACAATAATTGTGCCAATTTTCACAATTCAAGCAAAGGACTATTGCTCCCCCCAGCGAACAAGTGCTTTCCCCTTCCGCTCAAAAGTGTCAATATCCCGCTTTGCGAACTCTCTATGGCAAATTCTCACCCCAATCAAGAATTCCCTCAATCCGAATGTCCTGTCCGCCTTGGGCTATGCAAACTTTGCCTAGCCGCACGGCATCCGCCGCCCGCGAGACGGCCACGCCATCCCCCACAAGCAAGCCGCCCAGCGCGCCCTCGCCCGAACCCATCAGCAAAGGCGCGGCGTAAATCACCACGCGGTTGACTAGCCGCGCGGCGAAAAACGATCCCGCCAGCCGGCGTCCGCCTTCCACAAATACCGATTGGATTTCCATTGCCGCCAGCGCATCGAGAAGCGGTCCAAGCGCCACTCCTCCCCCGCTTCTGCTCCTGTCCGTTTTGGAATGCATCGTTTCCTTGCCTGGCGCAATTTCCAGGACCCGCGCGCCGAGCGCTTCGATTCGCCGCGCCTTTTTCACCGGAGCGGGCGCGCGCGCCGCAATGATTACGCGCTCGGGATTCTCGCGGAAAATCGCCGCCGTTTCGGAAATTCGCAGCCGCGAATCCACCACGATCCGCCAGGGCGGCGGTCCGTTCCAGCGCGGCAGCCGAACGGTCAGAAGCGGATCGTCCGCCAGCGCCGTTCCGATGCCCACGGCCACCGCATCATGCCTCGCGCGCAAAAGGTGCGCATCGCGCCTCGACTCCTCGCCGGAAATCCAGCGCGCATGGCCCGACGCCGCCGACGTGCATCCATCGAGGCTCATTGCCCATTTCAACGTTACGAACGGCCGCCCCGCCGAGTGGAAATAGTGATAGCCCGCGTTGATTTCGACCGCCTCTTCCTCGAAAAGTCCCCACCGCGCCTCGATTTTCCCGCCTTCCGCCAGCCGCTCCATTCCGCCACCGCGCACGCGCCGGTTGGGGTCGCGCGCCGCCACGATCACGCGCCGGATCCCCGCCCGGAGGATCGCTTCCGTGCAAGGAGGCGTCCGCCCGTGATGATTGCACGGTTCAAGCGTCACATAAATCGATGCGCCCGCCGCCGAATGTCCCCGGCGCTCGCAATCGCGCAACGCTTCGACTTCGGCGTGTGGCATTCCAGCCCGCCTGTGGAATCCGCGCCCGAGAATCTGGCCGTCTGGCGCACAAATCACAGCCCCCACCGCCGGATTGGGACGCGTTTTCCCCGCGCCACGCCGCGCCAGCGCCAGTGCCAATCGCATCAGGCGGCGGTCGTCATCGGTCCAGATTTCATTGGGCGAACGTTCCATCGCGCGCATGGTTGCGATTCTCGCCTTTCCTTATATTTCACCGCAGAGACGCAGAGAAAGAAAAACCGCTGTGTTACTCTGCGTTTCTCTGCGCCTCTGCGGTGTATCTTTTTCTTATGCGACAATAGGCGGCAGTCCGCTTCGCAGCAACTCAGCCACATCAGGCGGAGGGGCCACGATGCGCCGTTCACGATCGACAAAGGCGTGCAGCGTCCAACCGCGCGCCAGGCGCCCGCGCCCGCCCGCCTCCGCGTCGTGGATTTCATAGCCAAATCGCAGGCTGGCTCGCCGCACCTCCGCCACCCAAGTTACAATCCGCACCATCTGGTCGTAAAGCGCAGGCTGCTGATATTCGCACCACGCCTCCTTGACCGGCAGATAAAACCCCGCGCGTTCGAGGTCATCGTAGCGCCGCCCGCGCGAACGCAGCCATTCCGTGCGGCCCATCTCAAACCACACGAGGTAATTCGCATAATACACATGCCCCATCTGATCCGTGTCGCGATACGTCACTCGCACAGGCGTTTCCTCAATCAGCGCGGCGGCGGCGGGACAGTCGGAGAGCACAAAAGCAGATTTCGGAGGCATAAAAAGCAGTTACTCCTGCTTGAATTCTTATCGCCGATGCGGTTGATCACCGCATTGAAATGTTATACTGGCCGCCAGGCTCAGAGGCTAGAGATAATCCATCGGCGGCGCCGAGAGCGACCGCAGGAAGCAGAAACTCCCCAAATCAAGTCTTGACCCCAACCCAGCCATCTTCCAAGGTTTCAGACTGATTTCAGCGCCGCAGGGCCGTTTTTCGGCGCTCGACGCTGGATGGTTCACAAGCAAGGAAGAAAGCCGCGCCGCGAATGAACTCCCGCCTTCCACGCAATCCGTTGCGTTTGATGCTGTTCCCGCCAATGACCGGGGGGAGCGAGCGTGTTGGTGTAGCCAGGCCCTGAAACCGGGCCTGAATGAAGTTTGCGCGCACGCTTCTCCAGACCCGGGATCAGGGCAGCCCAACAGCCGCTGAAATCGAGAATTCAGCGGCGTTTTTTGTGCCCGGCGTTCCGCGAAGTTCTTGGGACGCCGGATAAATCAGCCCCCTAAAAGCACACAGGACCGAAAGGACGCATACATTCATGAGCAAGTCAGAGGATAATCAAGCCAAGGCAGGAAATGCCGCAAATGCCGCGGATGCCGCCGCCGCCGCATCGCAAACCGCGCAATCTCCGGCGGAGTTGCCAAAAACATATTCGCACGAGGCGCTTGAAGATAAGTGGTATCGCTTCTGGACCGGCGGCAACTTTTTTCACCCGGACGCAAACGATCCGCGCCCGCCCTATTGCATCGTGATTCCGCCGCCGAACGTGACGGGCGCGCTGCACGTCGGCCACGGCCTGGTGAATACGTTGCAGGATGTGCTGATTCGCTGGGCGCGAATGCGCGGGCAGGCCACGTTATGGGTTCCAGGCACGGACCATGCCGGGATCGCCACACAGCATGTCGTTGTTGAGCATCTGCGGGCGCGCGGCATCGACCATCGCGAGATTGGGCGCGAGAAATTCCTCGAACACGCCTGGGAATGGAAAGAGGAAAAAGGCGGGCGGATTATCTCGCAGTTGAAACGCTTGGGCTGCTCGTGCGACTGGGCGCGCGAGGTCTTCACGCTCGATGAACCGCGCCAGCGCGCCGTCCGCACGGCCTTCAAGCGCCTTTACGACCGCGGCCTGATTTATCGCGGAAATTACCTTATCAACTGGGACCCGGTGGACCGCACCGCGCTCGCGGACGACGAGGTGGAATACGAGGACGAAAAAAGCCATCTCTGGCACCTGCGCTACCCGTATGAAGACGGTTCTGGTTATGCCATTGTGGCCACCACACGGCCCGAGACGATGCTGGGCGACACGGCCGTTGCCGTGAACCCGACAGACGAGCGTTACCGCCATCTGATCGGGAAGCGCGTGATTCTGCCGCTGGTCGAACGCCGCATTCCCATCATCGCCGACGATTTTGTGAAAAAAGATTTCGGAACCGGAATGGTCAAGGTGACTCCGGCGCACGACCCGAACGATTTCCAGATGGGACTGCGCCACAATTTGGAGCAGGTGAACGTCCTGACCGACACGGCGCAGATGAACGAAAACGCCGGCAAGTATTGCGGTTTGGACCGCTACGAGGCGCGCAAGCGAGTGGTCGAGGATTTGCAGGCCCTGGGGCTAATCGAAAAAATCGAGCCTTACGAGCATCGCGTCGGGCGCGGATACCGCTCGAAGTCGATCATCGAACCGCGCTTGAGCCTTCAATGGTTTGTGCGCATCGAGCCGCTCGCCGCCAAAGCGCGCGAGGCTGTTCGCTCTGGCCGCGTCCGCATCATCCCCAAGACATGGGACAGCACCTATTTCGCCTGGATGGACAATGTGCGCGACTGGTGCATCTCGCGCCAACTGTGGTGGGGACATCGCATTCCCATCTGGTATCGGCGCGACGATCCGAATGCGATGATCTGCTACGATGGCGAAGGCGTTCCGCCCGAGGTGGCCGCCGATCCCGAGGCGTGGATGCAGGACACCGACGTGCTCGATACCTGGTTTTCGTCGGCGCTGTGGCCATTTTCCACACTCGGCTGGCCGGACGACAAAGCAGCGGAACTTAAAAAGTTCTATCCGACCAGCGTCCTCGTCACCGCGCATGATATTCTCTTTTTCTGGGTGGCGCGCATGATCATGATGGGCCTGGAGTGCATGGATGAAATCCCATTTCACGATGTGTTTTTACATGGCCTTATCTTCGGGCGCACATACTACGAGCGGCGCGGCGGCGACCTGATCCTGATCCGCGACGCACAGCGCCGCCGCGAACTCGACCGATCCGATGTGCTCCCAAAGGGCGTCGAAGCGCGCTACGAAAAGGTCTCGAAATCCAAAGGCAATGCCATCGATCCAGTGGAAATCATTGAGGAATTCGGCACAGACGCCTTCCGCCTGACCATCACTGCCTACGCCACACAGGGGCGCGTGATTGAACTCGATCATAAGAGGTTCGAGGGCTATCGCAACTTTGTGAACAAAATCTGGAACGCGGCGCGATTCGCCATGATGAATACGGCGGACTTGGACGGCGCGACGGCGGCGAAAGGCGTCCGGCTCAAAGACCTCGAACCCGAAGACCGCTGGATTCTAAGCCAGCTGGCACGGGCGCGCGCGGCAGCGCATAAGGCAATCGCTAACTATGAATTCGACCAGTATGTGAATGCGATGTATCAGTTCACCTGGCGGCAGTTCTGTGACTGGTATCTCGAAATCGTCAAACAGCGCTTCTATGCCAAGGCGGCCGATGGCGCGGATGCGAACGAGGCGAAGGCAGCGGCGTCCAAGCGCGCGACGGCGCAGATCGTTGTCACGCTCCTGCTCGATGGGATTTTGCGGCTGTTGCATCCCGCAATTCCTTTTGTGACCGAAGAAATTTGGCAAACGCTGAAGTCGCGTCTGGACGCAGGCGAGGCGGCGGCGGGCAAGTGTGAATGCCCATCAACAGACAATTGTCTGTGCCCCGACTTCTCCGCGCGCAGTTTGTGCGTGGCCGCATGGCCCGAGCAGCCGAGCGACGCTTGGATCGACGCCGGGGTTGAAGAGAAATTCGCATGGCTTCAGGAAGTCGTTGTGGCGATTCGCAATCTGCGGTCGGAATCAGGCATCGCACCCGCCACGAAAACCGACGTGCATCTGGCTGTCGCCAATTCAGAACGCCTCGAATGGCTGCGGCGCGGCGAACGTCTGCTGCGCTCGACAGTCAATCTGGGCGGGGTGGCAATCGAATCCGCCGCGAAATCGCTCCCGGCTTCCGCTGTGGCCATTGTTGGGGACACAACGATCCACGTCCTTCTCCCGCCTGAAATGCTCGCTCAAGAAAAGGCCCGTTTGGATAAGGAAATCGCCCGCCTGGAAAAGGACATCGAAAGCCGCGGACGCAAACTTTCCAACGAGTCATTCACCGCAAAGGCCCCGGCGGAAGTGGTCGAAGCCGAACGCAAACGCCTCGCCAAATCCACTGAGGAACTCGAAACCCTCCGCGCCAAACGCGCTGGAATGGGCGCATAGTTGCTGGGCTGCGGTTTTTTTGTTATTCGATAACCTCAATGGGGAGAATAAGCGGCAAACAGCCGGAATCGGAGAACCATTGGCCATCGTTAGCGGCGCATACGAGTTCCGCCCGCAGGAAATAACGGCCAGGCTTTTTAGGAACTGGCAATTCACACGGAATCACAAGCGAATCGCCCGCGCCCGCTGTGTGCGGAAGGTCGATGCGAATTGGATTTCCGCGCGAGCCGCCTGCTGAAAATTCAATGGCCAGCCGGACCGGCTTGCTTGGCGCTTTGTTTGCGTCCGGCGATGAAGCCCAGGCGTCCCAGCCATCGTTGCGCACGGCGATGACGAATTTCGCCGTTGCTCCTTTTTTCAGTTTTCGCGGACAGGTGTCAAAAAGCCACGTGGCGCGCCTCGCGTTCTCGACGCCGAAAAACGCCCGCGCCACATAGAAAAACTCGCGCGGATCGAGAACCACTATCCCGCCGCCTGGACGAGCCGCCGCCAGGCGTTCCTGCAGTTCGCGGTAAAAATCCGGCCCATAGAGCACGCTGCGGCAAGTGATAAATGCAGGCTTTTTGGCTTCGCCCAACGGAGGGCCAGCCATTTCAAGAATCAGCCGCGCGGCCTCGGCGGTGTCTCGCGGCAGCCCCTCGTTGCACATTGGAATCACAGGCAGATGGCCGTCGATGTGCAGGTCCGCATAGTTGTCGCGCAACACAATGCCATCGCCCGAAAACGCGGCGAACAGCCGCGCCGCTTCGGGCGTCATCGTGCCGGAGAAGGCATTGATGATGAATCCCGTCACCGTCAGATTCATCCGCCGATACCACTCTGCGCAATGCCGCTTCCACAATTCCCCGCCCGGCGGCAGGCCGGAAATCTCGCGCGGCGCAAGCAACCCCGTCGGATTCACATACCCCGCGCCCGAATCGCCCGCCTGGAATGAATCGCGCGCCGTGCGCGTGCGGTAAAAATACTCGAAGGCGGGCGCGGCGCGCTCGGCCAAGTTCGGATTGATCGCCCAACTGAGTGGCGTCCGTCCGCGATCGGGCGCGTTCCAGAATCCGGGAACCTGCGACATTACCCATGCTGCGGAATCGTAATCGCCCACATAATGCAAAAGGAATGTTTTTGGGAGAACCTCTCCGCGCGCGTCCATCGCGCCCGCCCGCCGCAGCGATTCGCGCGTGGGCGCTGGCCCCTGCACCAAATACTCCGGCAGCGGAAAATGCTGATAGACCGAGGCATTCGCCAATCCAGAGAGGTGCAGCGCGTCGGCATCAAGCACCACGTTGAACTGCGTTAGGATTCGCACCGTTTCCCATTCGGTATGCACGCCGCCGTGCGAACCGCCCGCGCCGGGGCAATCGGTGTATTTGAAGGCCCAGGGCGTGAATCCACCGCAGCGGATCATTTCGCCGCGCTTTTGCGCATCCATCTGACGGTGGGCGGAATGCAAAATCGCAAGCAGTGTGCGGCGATCCGTGCCTGGCGCCTGTCCGGGATCGTCCACGGGGCGCTCTTCTTCCCAGACGTTTAAGTCCCAGAAAAATGCGCGTTTCGATATATAATAATCATGATTTTCGAGCGTATGATTCGACCAATCCAGCCCCGGCGCGGGATCGCGAATCCACCAAGCGTCGAGATAATAGCAAAGGAATCCCGCGTCGCACCGGCCCGTATCGAGGAACTGCTCTTTCGCCCAAACGTAGGCATCGCATTTCGCGCTTCCGGTCGAGGGTGTGCTTGATCCGGGGATCGTCCCGCGCCCCGTGAACATCCCGCGCAAATCGCGCCTCACAGGCAGGCGCGGACCGCTTTCGACAAGGCGCATCCAGAGCGAACCGGGCGCGGAATCCACTGTTATGGGCAATAGATTCTCGACACCGGCAATTGTCGAAGCAAGGTTGCTCGTCGCGTTCACCTCGCGGTCCCAGACGACAACGCCTTCGATGTCCGCCTGAAAAAAATCAATCAGCTGCTCAATCGACTCGGCGGGTTCAATCCGCGTTTGCGCCAGCCATCCCTCTTCGCGTTGCAGTTCCTTTAGCCACCACGCATCGCGTTCCATAAAGTTGACGAGCAGCCGCGGCCCGCCGCGATTGACAATCCCCTGCAACGCCGCAAACAGATGCGCTTCCTCGAAGGCTCGCCGGGGCGTCATTGCGCGCGTCGGGCACAAATCATACAGCCACAGGCATGGCGGTCCGGGCGAAAGCGGCTGAAAAAGCACAGGCACTGCCTGCGGATTCCACGGCGACCACTCGCTCGTGGCGTCCGCCCGTTCACGCAGCCACAGATACACGGGCCGCCCCGCCGGCAGCGTCACGGCACCCGGTTCGAGCCGCGGAGCGCTCACGCGCAACGGCCCAGCCTCGGCCAGCGCTTTGCTTTCAGGCGAGGGATCAGCCGTTATGCGCAGCTGAACCTGCACTTGCACTTCCGCGCCGCCCGCTGAATTCGCCTGCGCGGGCCGCGCCGCCTGCGGAAAAAACGCGCTCTCCCACTCGATGGCCGGACGCGAAGTGGTTAGCAACCCTTGCGGAACAAGAATTCTCGGAAGGTCTGGATTGGATTTGCTGGAAATTGTCATTCCTGAAACAGCTTTCTGTGGATTTCGCGAGGCATCGTGCCCCATTCCCGCGCGCATCGAATCTGCCTGGCAAGCGGCGGGATAAAAGCGGACCGTGATAACAATCGCAAAGAAAATCAAAAGAGAATGCGCGCGGAATTGCCGAGGCGGTGGCGGTTTTTCCTTCCGCGGCATTCATCGAACTTTCAGCTCAAAGTCGATATTTTGTTCGGCGCACAACGCCTCCAGCTCGCGCCGCAAGCCCGCGATCGGCAGCGTGGCCGGAACGTCAATTTGCATATTGAGATGGAAAATCGGCGTTCCGGTAAATGGCGCGGGCGCGTTGCGCGTCTCGGCATGGATGACGTTGATGCCGCGCATTTTCAGCAGGGCGCTCAGCCGATACACAATGCCCGGATGATCGAGCGTAGTGGCCGAAAGTGCATATCGAATCACGGGCGATTCGGGCGTGCGGGGCGCCGCTTGCGACGAATGAATAAAGAGATGAAGCCCCGTACGCCGCTCGAAATCCGCGCCATTTCGTCCAAGTTGTTCGGCAAAGTCCGGCGGGCCGGCGGCCAGCATCAAGACGGCAAAATCACCGCCGAGCAATGCCATGTGGCTTTCCTCGATATTGCCGCCGTTTTCGAAAACCCACTGCGACAAATCGCCTACGATGCCTGGCCGGTCCGCACCAATGACCGTGAGAATGACATGAGAAACAGAAGGGCCACCGGAGGAGGGAGAAGGCTCGTTGGACATGGCATTGCCTCGATTGAGTGGAAATGGGCCTTGGCTGGATATAGGAAGAACTGCCTTGGGGATTGGGCCTTGTCCCCGAATTGGACGTAACCGCTTACGCTCGCGGCTCAACGCACCCTAGGCAACTCCACCCCCGAGCACAATCCGGATTTTTAATTGACTATCGCACGATTCACAATTGGAAGATGAACAGAGCTTTCTGTGCGGTAACACCAGCAGGTCTCAAAGCAACAAAGTCATTTCGGATCAATGGTGCCAATCCGTTCGGCCATTTTGCTTACAATCTCCAAAGCATGAACCAATTCGAATTCCTTAAAATCCTTATCACGTAAAACAGGCTTGAGCTGGGCTTCCACCTGCCTGCGAAGCGAATCCAGGCGAGCGCTCGAAATATCCGCAGACAAATTGCCGGGGATCGCCATTTTTTTACGAACTAATGCCACAAAATCGGCGGCATCCGCCTGGAAACCAAGTTTTCGCACGGCATAATCAATATCAAAAAAGTCACGAATTGCCGGCTCGCAACGCGACAAGGCGGCCCGAAACTTCTCCGCAAAACTCTCGCCAAACGAAAGGCATTGGACCGCCACAGGAGCAAGAAACGGCTTCGACGTGACTGGGTTGAGCAAGATGGTTCGCGCGTGGCCGGCAAAAGGCGCGGCCAGCAGAGGTTCGCGCAAGGACACCTCCAGTTTGATCGTTTCCTCTCCACCCGCAGCCAATGAGGCGTATCCAATCTCAGCCAGATACTGAGTCGAGGCATTGGCACCCTTCAGAGGTTGCCTAATGCGCAAGACTGGAAGGATACCCGGCAGTTTCTCGATCCCCTTTTTGAGGTTCGCAACACGCAAGCTCCTTTCTGTTCGCTTGGCGTTGCTGGGCAAAGAAATGGCAAAATCCAAATCCTCGCTCATCCGACAGAAATCCGCATGGACTTTGGCTAGGCTCGTTCCGCCTTTGAACACAAGATCGCTGCTCAGCGCGGCAAGATACGAAAGCAACACCGTGCAGAAATAGTCCTTTTCAACAAGACGCGCGGAAAAACCGGTTTCCGCCACGGTATAGGAAACGGCCTCGCGGAAGAGCGCGGCATCTTCATGAAGGCGAATTATGGCCCCTTCAGGCTTGCTCATTATCTATGATCCCCCACCTTTTACTAATTTTTCCGGTGCTGCGCGAGGTGGGTATCCATGGAATTGGGTGTGTTGTCTTCCTAATGTTCCGTTCCAAGCCCTGGAGCAGTTCTTCCCGCGTGCCTTCGCGTTCGAGTAAAAAGCCAAGCCTCCGAGTTGTGCCAATATCTCCATATCGCATAGCGCATTCCACGAGTTTGGCTGGGTCAACTCGCCTGGCGGCAAGTTCCTTTCGTATCCAGGCGTATCCTCGAGGCAGGCTGTTGAATCTCGACCAATCATAAATGGCGTCCACAAGCGTCCGGACACGCGACGCATAGGTGAGAATCTGTCCATCGGGTGTTTTCGCCCTTTCTGTATCGCCCAGGCGCTTATCCGCCACCCGAATCAAAACCAGCGCCACCTGGCTAATCTTCCGGGCGCCAAAAAGGCGGTTGTTGTAGATGAACACTCGGTTGGGAATCTGATCGTCGAAGCCATAGCGGAAAAAAGCATTTGGACCGCAAACCTGGTAGCGCGCCCCCTGATCCTCCATCAGCGTATTTATGGCGAGGGCTTCGCTCGGACTCCAAGAGCCTCCCAGAGAAAGGCGTTCAGGCGCCAAATAAAGCCCCCGGCGGACGCGGGCGCTGACGCCCGCGCGCGCGAGCCTGCTTAGCACCTTGCGTTCCTGAGTCGCGCTAATTGCCAGCGGCCCGGTCAAATCGCCGGACCGAATTGTCTTCAAACCACGCATCTGCGTGTAGGCGAGCAAGTGCATCTCAATTCGTCCCAGTCCCTTTTTCATGCTTGCATCATATAGTTGGGAAAATACCCTGTCAAGGGATTATCCAATCTATAGTATGCAGACCATTGAAGAACTGGGAATCTGCTTGATTCACTCCGCCTTTTCTCACAAAGGCAAAGGGCGCAAAAAATACTTTGTGCTTCTGCGCCTTTGCGTGAGACGGAAAAAACACAAATGCCATACACCATGCACATCTCAGCCTGTTTGCCGGACTATTTTCCGGATTTAGGCTTTTGCCGAAAAGGTTTTCGTGCAGGGGAGGATTTGCGGGCGGTGCGTTCGCCGTAGTGGATTTTCTCGAACGCCGGCACGAGCTGTTTGCGCAATTGAAGCGGCTCCTTCACGCGTTTGCGCGCCGATTCGGCGTATTTTTCCACAATCTCATATCCAACCCACCGGCGTCCCGTTTGCGCCGCAACCTTGAGCGTCGTCCCGACTCCGCAAAACGGATCGAGCACCACGCCGCCCGGATACGAATACCATCGAATCAAGCGATAGGCGATTTCTTCCGGAAATGGGCAGGGATGATCGAGTTGTCCGGGCGGCACGGGAGCGATGTGCCAGATGTTATTGGCCACGTCGCGCGTGAACACGCTGTCCACCTCGTTGCGCGCCGCTTCTTTCTCCCCGGGCGACTTGCCCTCGTAAATGCGCCGTTCGCCCGGTTTGCGAAACACCAGAATGTATTCCGTCATCAGGTTCGGATAATAATAGCCCGGAAACGGATTGCAAATGGTCGATCCGGCGCGTTTGACCCCGCCGGTGCATTTGAACCACACGATATCCTGATGAAACCGCCAGCCGAGTTCCTCCATGAGCGGCACAAAGTGAAATGGAAGCGGCGTGTGTTCGCCCTTGAAGAGCACCGTCCCGATGACCACGGCGCAAAACGAGCCGGGCTTGTGAACGCGCAGCGTTTCGCGAAAGCAGGCGCGCAAAAAATCCAGATATTCGCCATAAGCCGCCGCTCCGCCCTCGCGGCGCGCGCGAAAATCCTCCGACCAGCCCTCGCTCGCGTGCGTGGCGTAGTCGATCGAGTTCCAGTAGGGCGGGCTGGTGATAGTAAGATCGACAGATTCGGCGGGCAATTCGCGCATATCTTCGCACGAATGCGTGTAAACGCGGCCGGCGGCCCGTCCGAGATCATTGTCCGCGTTGGG
Source organism: uncultured Candidatus Sumerlaeota bacterium (assembly GCA_964446285.1). Classification (GTDB taxonomy): domain Bacteria; phylum Sumerlaeota; class Sumerlaeia; order SLMS01; family CAYUNT01; genus CAYUNT01. Next base: position 28,251 of record CAYUNT010000008.1, read on the forward strand.
CGGGTTGGAATCCATGAGACCTTCCTTTATCGCAAATGGCGGAACGATTGGGATCAAGACACAGGAACGTCCTGCAATCCGCATTCGGCTCCGCCGCGGAAGGACTTTTGCCCGGCCCGCCCCCCGCGGGCAATCCCTTCTATAAACCGTCTATAAACCGGCAGTATCAAGAGGCGCATCTCACCTTATTTCGTGAGACGCACACGAACATGACCTGGGTATTTCGCTTTTCTTTGGCCTCAGCACGGGATTCATGCCGCAATTGTATGCCAGGCTTCCCATTGCCGCTCAGCAATTTTTCACCGACCCGCTTGCCACCACCACTATCTTTGCCGTAGTCCTCCATCAACTGTTCAACTTGGACACCCTGTGGCGCAAGCGGCCCAATCCGGCCCCCAGCGGCAATACGAACCAAAGTTGATTCCGTTCGGAAAATCGCCCTTCCTGACGCTCGATCCACGCTAAAAAGAGAGGACCGAGGCTGAATCGAGCTGTTTATTTCGGCCTATTCGGGTTACACTTGCAAAGCACTGCCGCTTCCCATCGTTCCTGCATCTGTAATTCATTGCCCCGGTTGTTTTTTTGAATACGTGGGAGCAAGGCCGGAGCAAAGCCGATTGACATTTCAAGTCAAAAGCGTCATTTTTTGGCGACTCATAGGACGCAAATATGGCGCATGGAACGCCGGTCCATGAGCAAGGGTCCATCCGCAACCCAAAGCATAGGCAAGCGGAAGGGGTTCTGTGGATCGTCGCTCCGTAGGTTCATCTGGAATTGGCGGCGTGCGCAATGGACTTCCCGAGTGGGGTTCTCCAGGTCGGTCTCCCATCACCAGAAGAGGGATGTCGATCCTCTGGCCCGCGAAAGAAAAGGAACAACGGACACCAAAGTAAAATGTCGAAAAATATGATGTTTTTCTGCTCGGAGGCGCACTCACATGGATAACATAAAACGTAAATTGTTCGTTTTCATCATGTTATGGGGTTTTGCATGCGTCGGACTGGCGTGGGCAGGTACGCCCGTTCGTCTGCTGACGGATTCCGATGGGATTTCGCAGGTGGAGATGTTCCGCACGGGGCTGTATTATTGGAGGAATGACTCCGACTGCGGGGCGAGCCGCAACGGAACGGTTCGGTTGATGCCTCAGCCTCCCGCCGTCACTCGTCTTATCACATCGTGCAATCTGGTGGATAAGCCCGATGATGTCGTCGTGCGCGACGACGCGTATGTGTATCTGTTCGAGTCGGGGCATCTGGTGCGCAAGGCAGTGAATTTGCCCGAAGCGGTGGCGCCTTCCGATCTTCCCACGCCAGTTGTGCTGGGCAATGGGCGGGTGTCGGCCAATTTATTGATCTATGAAGGGCGCCTGTTCTGGCAGGAATACAATCCAACCACGGAAACTGGCGCGATTCACAGCGCTCTGGTGGATGGCTCGGACAGCCGCCAGGAGGTGAGCGGCGTCAATGGCCTGGTGCAGCAGATGATAATCCGCATCTATCACGATACGGCAAACCCTCCTCAGGCGCATCTGGCCTTGTTCTTCCTGCAGAATAGCACGAGCGGTGGAACGATACTGCGCCGATATGATTTTGGCGGCGGCCCAACCACCACGCTTTATACGGGCGGTGCGGAAAACTCGATTTATCAATTCCGATTTCAGTCGCTGGATGCACAATCGGAGGCTATCTTTGCTCTCGCCGGCTATATTCCTGGCAAGCGCGCCAAGGCCGATCTTCCGGCACTTGGGGGACAGCTCATCCGCATCCATCCGGCAACGGGCGCATCGACTACTATTCGCCAGCGGGCCTCGCAGTATTGGACGGGCCTCGCGACAGATGCCACGAATCTATATTGGATCGAGCTAACTGGCACGCAACCAGGGCCGTATGACGTCGTGATTTACCGGCAGCCGATTGCCGGCGGGACGGCCACCGCGCTGGCCTCTTTCAATACATATCGGTGCGACAACCTCAATATCGACGCGAACCAGCGGCTCTATTATGTGCGCGATGGAGCCTCGGGCGACGAGCTTTGGCGCATCGGCGCGCTGGATGCCCCTCTGGCGCTGGATTTTCAGGCAGACGGCGTCGAGATCGTGCAGACTACTCAGGTGCTCGATGGCGCATCGCTGACGCCCACGGACCTGGTGGCGCGCCGTCCTACGTTTGTCCGCGCCTATGCGCATGTGGCGGCCAGCCAGTATTCGCAAACTGGATTCTCGCCAGGATGTGAGTTGCGCGTCTGGAACAACCATGTGGAGGTGGGGGTTCTTCAGCCTACTTCCGCGCCGCGTTTCATCGATCAGACTTCAGGGCGTGCGCTGCGCGAAAACCTCTCGAAAAGTTACCTCTTTCAAATCCCCGCGGAATGGACTCAACCCAACACGATCACTGTGCGTTTTACAATCAACCCGCGCGGGAATTATGTAGAGACTGGCACGGCAACCAACATTGCAGAGGCCACCAATGTTCTGCTGGATAAAGGCGATCCATGCCTGGTGTTTGTTCCGGTCCGTGTAATGAACGCCCCAACGGCCACAACGAGCCTGCCGCGCTTTGGCGAGATGATTCAGCGCGCCAAGTCGCTGCTTCCCGTTGAGAACTTGCGTGTATATGCGCAATCCGAAGACTTGGCAAACCTCATCATCCAACCCTGGCCCTGGGATGATGGATTCCCCTGGTATTACCGCGGATTTTATATTCCCGGGCAGGAAGATTTGGTCATTACGCGGCTGGTGATCCGCGACCGCCTTTCGAGCGATCCGTCGGGATGCGAAAATACCTATTATGCGGGAATGATTCATCCCAACATCAGTGGGTTCAATGGACAGGGAATTGTTGCGCAAGACCTGGGGATTCTGGGGACGTTATATCAGCGCGATCTGATTTTCCGTCTGGAAGCCAATACCAGTCCCGCGCCTTACAACGATCCGTATGCGGGTCGGACGCTGGCGCACGAAATGGGGCACAACATGGGCCGCAACCACATCAATTGCGGCAGTCCAGCGGGGCCATTTGATAGTTATCCCTATGATCTTTGCACCATTGGGCCAAATGCCACCCAGGACCCCAACGGGCGCGCCTATTTCGGGTTTGATCCGATCACGCGCACGATTATCCGCCCAGAGGACGCGGCCGATCTAATGAGCTATGGCGAACGCCGCTGGCCCTCGCATTTCACCTGGCACGCCATGCTGGAAGAGATTCCCAATGGCGCGCCACCCAAACGCGAGAAGGCGATTCTGGATGCGATGGATCCAAAAGACGCGGAGAAGATGGCGCAAGGCGCCCAGATTTTGGTTACAGGGGTTATGAACTCCGACCAAACCTCCGCCGAATTCACGAATTTCTTTGTGCTGCCTTCTTCAGCGCTGCCCAAGAAGAAAGTGCTTCAATCCTTTGCGCAATCTCGCGCCGTGGCGGCGGCCGCCGCTTCTTCTTCCGCTGGCGAACAGTCGTTTGTATTCCTCCAGAAAGATGGAGGGGGCGGCGTCCTGAGCGAAACGGCGATGGTGATACTCCCGATGGCCGCTGAGGGGCAAAGGGGCTACGTATTTGGGCAATATATCCCCTTCAACGGCTCGGCGCAGTCGCTCGAACTGGTCCAGCAAGGATCGAGCACACCGCTGGCCCAGCGCACCATCAGCAGCAACGCGCCCTCGCTTGCGCTTGGAACGCCGGTTGTGGATGCAGCCGCGCACCGAGTCACGCTCGAATGGACCGGCGAGGATAAAGACGATGGGGACCAGATTGCATACACAGTGCAATACAGCGCGGATGGGACCGTCTGGATGACTCAGGTGACTGACCTGGCCACTCCATTTGTGTCGCTGAACACACGGCTGCTTCCGGGCAGCGATAGCGCCATGTTGCGCGTGATTGCCACGGACGGAGTGCTCAGCACGTATGAGGATTCGGATTATTTTGTGCTCCAGCACCAGGGACCGGTTGTTACGATCAGCGGGCTGGTTGAGGGGCAGCGGGTGCCTTATGGCCAGGCGATTTCGCTGAGCGGAACGGCGATAGACGCGGAAGACGGCGCTTTGGTGGATGACCGCCTTCTCTGGACTATGATTGGACCGCGTCTGGGCATGGCGACAGGCGGCACACTCATTCTGAGCAATCTGGAACCCGGCTCGTATGCGCTGACGCTGACGGCGAGTGATTCTGATTCGATGAACGGCTCGGCGACAGTGAATTTCGAAGTGCTGCCGCTGACGATCCCCGACAGCGTCCAGGCTCCGGCGCTCGACGGACTGGGCGGAGACGCCGCCTACGGTAGTGCCACGGTGGCGAATATCGACGTTGCGGCCGGTTGGTCGGCCTCCGCGCAGTTTATTCATTCCAATGGCAAGCTGTATGCTCTATTTAACGACATCCCCTACCATAGCGGGACCTCGCCAAACACTTATGTGGGAATTCGCGTGGACCCCAACGCCAGCGGCGATGCTTTGGCGCAAGGCAATGATGTGGCATTCCTTGTGAATGAAGCGGGCACGGCCTGGCTGGCCTATGGGGACGGAGCGGGCGATATGCCTCCCTCAACCCAGCCTCCTGCTGGATACGCCGCCGTAGTGAATCGGGGCGAGCAATCCTGGTCGGCCGAACTCGAGATCAATGAAAGTTTGCTCGGGGGCTGGAATCACGCCGCACGGATCAAACTTGGAGTTTATTGGATTAACTATACTGGCGACGATCGCAATTGGCCGCAATTGGCAAATTATGCCTCACCTGCGACCTGGGCGCCCGCCTGGTTCGGCACAACAGCGCCACAGCCGGAAAATCGCCCGCCTGTGGCTAATGCGGGTGACGACATCCGCATGGTCGCCTCGGTGCGTTCCACGATCACTCTCGATGGCACGCGCAGTTACGATCCGGATGGCGATCCAATGAACTATGCCTGGACGCAGGTATCCGGTCCGGCTGTGACGCTCAGCGGCGCCAGCACAGCTACCCCGTCGTTTGAGGCAGGGCCGGTCACAGAGGAAACGCATTATGTTTTCGGGCTTATCGTGGACGATTCTCAGGCAGGAAGTTTCCAGAATGATGTGGAGGTGACGCTGCTTCCTGGAGTTCTGCCACAACCAACGGCAACGCCAACCCCTGAGGCAACAGCCACGGCGGAACCGACGGCGGAACCGACGGCGAGTCCCACGGCAGAACCAACAGCCTCGCCCTCGCCGACGGCGACGCCCATAACGCACGATACAACTGTTTGCGCCTATTTGGGCGAACCTTTCCCAATTCCGGACAATGGCCAGACCTCCTATGATCTAGCTGTTTTGGAATCAGGTGTGCTCGATCAGGTCCGTGTGAGTTTGACGATAGAACATGCCAACGTTTCGGATTTGCATGTCACTTTGCAGCATGTCGAATCCGGACGCTCGTGCCTGCTTTTTGAGTTTCCGGCATGTTCCGGAGCAGACATCAACTTGCTGCTGGATGATAATTCGCCCTGGCAAATCACTGATTTCTGCGGCGATCCGGAGGTGCGCCCGGTTGTTTCGGGATCGTGCAGGCCCGCGCAGCCGCTCAGTGTGTTCCAAGGCGACAACGCAGCGGGAACGTGGAGGCTCATCCTTGCTGACAGCAGCAGCCCCGATGCGGGATTCCTGAATGACTTCTGTCTGCTGATGCGAATCCAAGGCGAAGCCCCGACGCCAAGCCAGACGCCGACGCCCGCCCCCTCGTTCACCTTGGAACCGACGGCAACCGCGACGGAAACGCCGGAGCCTACAGCCACTCCAGAGCCAACACTGCCGCCAACGGAAATCCCCACGGAGACAGAAACCCCAGCGCCTTCGCCCACGAGCGGACCTTTGGAAGGCGAGAATTATACGTATGCCATCCGTGTCGATGCCGATCCCACAGGGGTGGTCGAAATCAACGATTTCCGCGATACGCGCATATACAACGACGACCAGGCGCCCGCCGGGCCGGATGTTTTCTATGTCGTCATTTTCCCCGCCGGAACCTATCGTCTGACCAGCCAAATTGTTCAGGCGGATTTCCAGTATTCCTGTTCCGGGTGCGGCACGTATTGGTTCGAAGGCCCCACGAATTTCTTCCTCGCTGTGGACAGCGCAGAAGAAGCGCCAGGCGCGGCGGGAACCTATAAAATCAACATCCGCGTCGAAGGCGGCGCGGCAACACCGACGCCGTTCGCAACAGACACTCCGCAGCCGACAGAAGAGCCAACAGAGGCGCCCACAGCCACTCCAACCGAGGCGCCTACAGCCACTCCGGCCCCGACTGCCAGCCTGACACCCGCCCCGACCGTGACACCGAATCCGTCAGTCCAAATCATCCTCGATGCACTCCTGGGCCGGACCCTGCTGCCAGGGAACGCCGATCTCAATGGCGATTCGGTTATCGACGCGGCCGATATTATATACATCACAAAGCAATAACCCTGGAAAGAGCTCCTATTGCTATAAAAGGCAAAAAGAGAGAATTCGACACCGATTTTAGGGGAAAGTGAGATTGAAGACGAGGTACGATAGGCAGAGTTCTGCATCTTCCTGTCGAAATGTGGCACATTAGCCCCCTGTATCTGCATGTTAAACTCGTGCCCTCGCCTTTCATAAACTGCCTCTGAAATGGCTTGAATTGTCCATTTACCCATAAGTAGTCTTCTCGAAACGGAAAAGGGGGTGGCTATAATGCATACTCTCATTTCCACTTTTTCGGTCAGCCGGCAAAAGACGGCTCCTCCCTAATCTCCCGCTATAAGGATATTTCCATGCTGATCATGGCCGGATTGAAAGACGTTCGCCGGGAACAGGGCGCAAACGCGCAGGAGAAGTATTTTCACCCTCAAGGCATCACGTTGATTTCGATATTTGCCGCCATTGCCATTCTGCTGGCCGCTGGTTTGGCGTATCCGGGCCAGTCCTCGTCAGCGGAAGAGCCAGCGGCAGACACAAGCGGAAATGCTTCGCTGGTTCTGGCGGGCGGAGGGGATTTTGGGGGTGGCGTGGCCGTTCATTCTCTCAGCCGCGCCACACTGAGCGCAGCTACAGAAAGGGCATTGGTGCAGGCCATCCTTTCTGGCACAGACCTGGAGGGTGGCGTGGTGGAGGGCGCGGCGCCAGCGGCGCCGGAAGGCACAATTTTGCGCGATATAGACGTTTCAAAACCCGGATATGCCATTGTGCGCCTTGATTTCCCTCCGGGCAAACTGAGTTGTTCGAGTTTCGGCGGCCCGGATGCCGACCTATTGACACATCTCATCCAGTCCAATCTTGAAGAGCATTTTGGGGTGCATTATCTGAGGATTCTTGTTCGCGAACAGGGCGAACCCGAGGCGCGTTATATGGACCTTGTGGATCGCCTTCAGGAAAATAAGCCGCTCATCCGCAAAAACGATCTGGATGGAACCGGCAGCAGCGCGGACGCCGCGGACCCAAGCGTCTCCAAGCAATCCTCAGATCGTTCGCCTGCCGATTTGGGCGGATTTCCCGGCTCGACCGGCTCGTGGCCCTCAGGTTTCCTTTCCGGCAAAGGCGTGTTCTTAAACGCATCGCACGGAGTGGTATATCGCTCGAAAACCAATACATGGGGATTGCAGCGAGGCCTGGTTCAGGAACTAAACGAAGATATTCACAATGCGGAACTCGTGAGTTGGTATTTGGCGACGTATCTGCGCAACGCAGGCGCCCAGGTCTGGCCCGAGCGCGAAATGGATTTCCAAACGAATATGGTCATTGTGGACGCCAATGAGGGCACATATCCCGCCAGTTCTGGCACGTGCACAAAAACTGGAACTTGGACCACAGTGTCAGGAAAAGGCTTTAAGCTCTATACGCCGCCTCTGCAGGATCAGAATATGCCTTTCCGCGCTGGGACGGGATCGTATCAGCGGGCGGCGCTTTCGAAGGGCGGCGCAGCGACGGCCACCGCCACTTTCACCCCTAAAATCCCCGCCGCAGGGTATTATCATGTTTATATCGCCTTTGTGGGCAATTCGGACCAATCGGCGAACACGCATATTGGAGTGCGGCATACGGGTGGCGAGAGCCGCCTAACCATTACGCAAAAACGCGACGGAAACACATGGCTTTGGCTGGGGAATTACTATTTCAACGCGGGGCAAGATTCCACGAAAGGCGCGGTCGTGGTCTATAATGATGTTCCCGCGGGCGATTCCGGATCGTATGTGGCTATTGACGCCGTGCGCTTTGGCGGCGGCATGGGCGACATCCAGCGCTACGACCCCGAGTTTTTCCCAAGCGGCCCTTATGTGGGCAGCGGCAAAGAACGCTGGACCGAAGAAGCCCGCTATTATCTGCAGTTTGCCGGCATGACCGCCTCGCTCTTCAACACGACCTGCTACGAGGATGAAGGCAATTCCAGCGCCAATCAGCGCGACGAATGCGACGGATGGTCAGCCCGCTCGCGCTATGTGTCCTTTGAAACCGAAACGGGCGAAGACACTTGCTACCTTGCGCTTCACACAAACGCCTATGACGGCACGGCGCGCGGCCTGAGCACGTATGTGTCGCCCTCCGCTTCCGATGCCACGCTGAGTTTCCGCAATTATGTCCACGACCAGATATATTCCGACGTTAAAACTGTATATAATGTGCCAACGGAGTTCCGGAACTCGAAAAACACGGGTTCCTACGGCGAAAACAACCAAAGCAACCTGGGCGATTCGCCGGGATTCCTTATTGAGCTTCTTTTCCATGACAACGTGGATGACTGCAACCTTTACAAAGACCCGAAATTCCGGCAATTGTGCGCGCGGGCCATGTATAAGGGCATCGTAAAGTATTATGCAAATCGCGATGGCACAACCGCAGTCATTTTGCCCGAGCCGCCCACCCATGTCCGCGTGCAGCGCCAAACCAGCGGCGCCATGCGCGTTTCCTGGCACGCCCCCGCTTCGGGCGGCGTCAACGGTAATCCGGCCACCGGCTACCTTGTTCAGCACAGCCTCGATGGCAGGGGATTCGACGACGGCACTGCCACAACACAGACCTATCTGGATATGGGGCCTTACACACCGGCGGGGGTAGTTCATTATTTCCGCGTGATCGCCACAAACGCGGGCGGAATTTCTTTCCCCTCCGATGTAGTCGCTTCGCGCTCGGGAACCGGAACGCCCAAAGTCCTTTTCGTGCAAGGAAACGATCGAGTAGATCGTTATTTGCTCCCATCGAAGACCTGGTTTGGAACAAGCACGCGGTTCATGAATCTGCGCGCCATCAACACCTTCGACTACGTGATTGCGCACGCGGCCGCGCTGCAAGGCGCAGACACTGACTTCGATTCGGCGAATCACCTGGCGGTGGGAGCGGGAGATGTGAACCTTTCGCAATACTCGCTGGTGATCTGGGCGTCGGGCCAGCAGGCCGAAGCCGATTCGCTGGACCTGGCCTATACATTCCGCGCATTCACGACGGATGAAAAGACACGCTTGCGTGCCTACGCAACCGCAGGAGGCGCCCTGTTTGTCACCGGATCGGAAATCTGGTGGGATATGGATCGCAGTTCTTCCGTCGCTGCGGACGACCGCGCCTTCATCAAGGAAATCACAGGGGCGGCCTATGCCGCGGACGATGCCTGGCCCAGCGGCACCGTGCAAAACCTCTGCAACGGGGAAACCGGGTCGATCTTTGCGGGTCTTTCCAACATCGGAATCGACGACGGCACGCACGGAACCTATGAAGTCCGCTATCCAGACGTCCTGACGGCGCAATCAGGCGCCAGCGTATGCCTGCGATATTACTCCGCTACGTCCTCCACAAATGTCGCCGGCGTGCAGAGGCTTGCGACCACATCCAAGGTCGTCGCCATTGGTGTTCCTTTCGAGTCGTTGTATCCTGAGTCGATGCGCACAACCATCATGCAGCGTGTTGTGGATGCATTGATGCCGGCGCCCCCAACCCCCACGCCCCGCCCCTCGCCCTCCCCCAGTCCCTCGCCTACGCCGACCGTCACGCCGGCGCCTCAGTATGAATTGACCAAGTCGCTTTCCAACACGTCGGTGAATGCCAACCTGACAACAAGCCAGAGCGGATGGTTCGCTTTCGGATCCGGTTACGCTGGCAATATCATGCAGAATTCGAACCTAAATGGCGCCGGCTCTCCGCTTTCTTACGGTTACAATAACACGGGTTCCTTCTACGCCAATTTCTCGGCCATAAACAACTCGACCTACCCCTACGCCGTGGCGGCGATGCAGACGATCACATTCGCCGGTTCGACGCAGCCTGATCAGGGTATTAACGTCGCCGCCGGGCGTCTTTATCGAATGAAAGGCACGGTGACTTCGAGCAATACAAACCCGGCGAACAATCCAGGCATTCGCCTGGCTATCACCGGCCGCAGTTCGGTGGGCGAAGGATTCGCCGAATTCACACAGCAGGGGGCGTCGAACGCCGCCACATACAAGCATGGCCCATCCTCGGGACTCCCCGCCACGCTCAAGGCTTTCTTCTGGCCCCAGGGCGCGGGATACTGCGATTTGCTTGTGGCAATTTGGGATACCTACGACAATGTCCAGGGATCGCTCACGGTCAGCAACATCGAGATCGAGTCCTTCGATACGTCCAAACTGACAGGGACAACTCTATTGGCGGACATGGGCACGGGTGCCGCGTCGCAATTCGCCGTGGACGCCATCAGCGGATTTAACTCAAGCGCAACCAACAAATTCTATTTCGCCAAGGCCGCGCTCGCTTCGGGCGGAACGGCGCCAACCGCTTCGGCCGATCCAGACCCGACGGGTCCGGCCAATCGCAGCACCCTGTCGATTACTGGCACCGCAAATACTGATATTACAAAAGGCGGCGTGGCGGAGTGGCTTGGCGTGAACAACTTCACCACGGCGGCGGTTCCAAAACTGATCGTGTCGCAATTCATGGCACGCACCACATCGGGCGAAAATATAAAAATACCGACCTTGCACCTTGCAGTTCAGGAACAGTCGGGCAACATGCGCCAGGGTGGATTCCTGGACCGCAAAATCCAGGGCGGGGTGAAGAAAAACGACGCTTTCGACCTGACCAGCGTCGCGGCCCCGGTCCGGCTCGCCATCGAATCGCTCCCAAGCCAGCAATACGGCCTGGAATTCTTCTCGCTGCTGACGGTGGACGCCGATGACAACAATGCCATCTTCAGCGGGAATCTGACTATCGACCGCATCACCGTAACACAATACGACCTGCCGCAAGAACGATAGGCTCTCCCCGAGCGCGCATTGATTCGCGCGTGGGGATCCCCCCAAAGCCATAGACTCAAAGACTGCCCAGAATTGCTTTCGCATTTGCCTGAAGGCTTTTGCGCTCAGCAGCGCCTTGCTTTGGCAAAACGAATGTGCTTGCATGAAATTGGCTGGCGCGCGGGGCATCATTTTTTACGCCGCTCCATTGCGCGCCACAACCCAAACGCAATCCACCCTCTGCTCCTCTTGTCTCATGGCCCGAGAAATTCTTATCCTGGACGACGAACCTAAAATCGCTGATTTGTTGCGGCGTTCGCTGCAACGCGAAGGCTACTCGGTGCGCTGCGTGGCCGATCCATTGAGCGCACTCGATATCCTGAAGGAACATCCCATCGACGTTCTCGTGACCGATCTTCGGATGCCAGGCATGGACGGCCTCGAAGTTTTGCGCCGGACCAAGTCTATCCGCCCGGCGTGCGAGGTGGTAGTGATGACCGCCTACGCCACTGTCGAGACGGCGCGCGAAGCGCTCAAGCGGGGCGCCATCGACTATTTAACGAAGCCGTTCAGCGCGGATGAAGACCTGAAACCGCTTTTGCGCAGAATTTTCGAAGCCGAGCCGGGTTCGCCCTCCTCGCCTTCTATACCCTCCGCTTCAAACGGAGCGGCGCTCCTCTCCCCTGCCGCCACGCGCCTGGATTCTCAAGGGGGGCAGGCCCCGGCCCAGCGCGCGTCCCAACCGCCCTCCGAGGGCGCGGCGGACAATCCGCTCGCCAAAATCGTCACTCGAAGCCCGGCCATGAAGAGCATCCTCGACCGCCTTGGGCGCATCGCCGCCGCCAATGCATCGGTTCTTTTGCGTGGCGAAAGCGGAACCGGCAAAGAGGTTGTCGCCAACGCCATTCACGCGCTTTCACCACGCGCTCGGGGACCGCTTGTCAAAGTCAACTGCGGGGCGCTGCCAGAAACGCTCCTCGAAAGCGAGTTGTTCGGCCACGTCAAAGGGGCGTTCACTGGCTCGGTTGCGGATCGGGCGGGGCTTTTCGAGATGGCGGATGGCGGCACGATTTTCCTCGACGAAATTGGCGAGATTTCGCCCGCGCTCCAGGTGAAGCTGCTTCGCGTTTTGCAGGAGGGTGAATTCCAGCGCGTGGGGGAATCCAAAACGCGCAAAGTTAATGTGCGCATTCTCACGGCCACCAACCGCGACCTCGAAGCAATGATGCGCCAGGGATCGTTCCGGCAGGATTTATATTACCGCTTAAACGTAGTGCCAATTTTGCTGCCGCCGCTTCGCGACCGCCGCGAGGATATTCCTATCCTGATTGAGTTTTTCTGCCGCCGAAGCGCCCCCGGACGCCAGATCGAACTTGCCCCCGAAGCGCGCCAGGCATTCGAAAATTACGCTTGGCCGGGGAATATACGCGAACTGGAAAACGCTGTCGAACACGCGCTCGTTCTGAGCGACCCCGCCGGACCCATCCGTCTGGAAGACCTTCCAGTGGCGCTGCAGGATTTTCACGCGCGCCAGGGCCAGGCAGCCGGACCGGATGCCGTTGGGCAGGCAACGCTCGAAGACATCGAGCAGCGATGCCTTCTGGCGGCCCTGGAAAAAACCGGATTCAACCAGACACGGGCGGCGCAGTTGCTTGGAATCACTCGCCGAACGCTGGGCTATCGAATTCGCAAATACGGACTGGAAGAAAAAATCGAGGCGCGCCGCCGCGAATCAGGCATGGAATCCGGCGAAGGGCAATAGCGGCGAACTCACTACCGCATCAGGCAAATGCGCCTGTATGCAGTCTTTTTCCACTTCAGCCCCCAGAGGCCCGAGCGGCGCGCCCGCGAGGCCGGCCCCGAGGAGGCCGCCGCCTGAGAGCGCTTGTTCGCGCAGCGGGGGAAAAGGCGCTGGCAGCGGGCAAAACCCTGGTATTCCTTGATGAAACGGAGCTTTCACAGCAGCCCGTCGCGTGCGCGACCTGGACGCCCCAGGGCCAGACGCCTGTCGAGGAGGAGAACTTTAGCTGGAAGAAACTCCCGGCCATTGTGGCGCTGGGGGCGGCGCACACATGGTCGCACACAGCCGTGCTCTGCTCGGACAAGAGACGGCACGACATACAGATATGCATGCGTTGCGCGCCCTGAGAATTCACGGGGCGCTATTTTCCATCCTACTTTTCGCTGGGGGCTGGCGAGGCATCCGCCGGTCCCGACGGCGCCGAACCCGAATTCATCGGCAGTTCTTCCAGGGTCATGTCATAGCTGAATTGGTTGAAATAAATGTTCGTCCCATCAGCCCATTCGAGTTCGCCGCGCTGATTGTCCACATCGTCGGAGCGCTGCGAAGTCTTTGGCGGAACAAAAGCCGCGCCCTGGGCCGAATTGGCAGCCAGACGGTGAGCATCCATCGATCCAAAATAAAAATCGCGCACATCGCGGCGCTGTTCCGTCGTCAGCCCATCCAAATAACGCGTGGCGGCCGCGCCCATGTAGGGGTCCACCGGAACCCATCCATACGGCTCCAGATAAATTTCCGCCCAGTCGTGCATGCCTTTCCAATCGGGGTAACACGTCCATGCGCTCTGCCACCGCGCGGGAATTCCGCCAATCCGGCACAGTGTTATATAAAGAAGGGCCATCTGACCGCAATCCCCCGCCCGCCGCGACGCTGTATAGAGCGAAATGTCGTCAAGCGTGGAATACTCCCGCGCATACGAATAGCGGACGTTGCGCGCCACCCAATCATAGAGGCGGCGGGCGAGGCGTCCCGGATGCTTTTCCCCATTCGCAATTTCCTTATATAACGACTTCATTTCTGGCGTGAATCGGATATGAGGCGGATCCTCGCGGAGCCATGCCTCGGCGGCATTTCCCAGGCGCAGCGGAACGATGCTTTCCATGCGGATGTCGTTCACGCGCGCATAGGAAACAAACTCATACACTGCCTTGAACTCGACCTTTTCTGGCGCTTGGATTTTCTGCTCGAAATACAACGTGCGTTGCGGCGCGTCCGGCGGCGCGATTTTTTTCACCTCGGGCGAGGTTTCGCGCAAAATAATATCCTTTTGATAGGCCGTCTCCTGCGGATAAGGCATCCATGCGCGCAGAACAGCCCCTATGCGGTCGGCCGGGGCATTCGTGGAAAGAATCATTGTGGCGCGATAATGCCGGGGACGGAGAATCGATTGCCCCTCGCGCCGCTCGGCCTGCCGAAGCCGCCCTACCTCCATCGCCACATACGCGCCCAGCGGATCGGCAGGTTTTGGGGTTTTTCGCCGCGCCTTCAGTTCCGGACGCAGATAAAGCAAATTGGCTACTGATGATCCAAAAAACCGCTCCGTGTCGTCGATGCGAATGCGGTCAATCAGGCCTTCGGAAATCCACGTATCCAAATCCGCCGGCTGAAAACTGGCAAATGTATCTGTCATGCGGCGAATCAGGTCCTCGCGAGAGAGGGAAAAGTCCAGTTTATAGCGATTGATTCGCTCGATCTGGCGCTCAATTGCCGCCGTGTCGGGTGGATTGAGGTCTGTCGGCACTGTGGTTCGCAGGGGCGACAGCATTTCCAACGCCTTGGTGAAATTTCCTTTGCGAATCTCGGTGGCGATCTCCTCGGGAACGCCCGGCACCACCGGGTCCGCGCCCGGGCGCACCAGCGTCAAATCGGGCGGATTCGCCTTGGGAATGCCGTTGGCCGTTGGGGCGGGCGATGTGCCCGCCATCACGTTCGACGGTCTGTCCGCAGCCGATGGCGCGGCGCTCCCAAATGAATTTCCCATGGAGGCGCTTAACTGTCCCGGCGCTTGCGATGCGATCCAAGTCATAGGCAAAATCCAAAGTCCCGCCGCGAGAATTCCCAATCCGCGTGTGCGGCTGCGCCCGAATCGGCGCATCCGCGAAACTGCATACAACACCACGATGCCAGTCCCCTTTCCGTGCATAAAAATGGCGCTTCTTCCCCGCCGCCGCGTTTGACCGCGGCGCCCAGTCCCAAAGACCTCCGGTCCCAATGCCTGGAATCATGCATGACACCTCGCGCCCGGCGTGGCAACGAGAACCTTAACATAGAGCGGGATGTATTTCAAAAACTCTCCGAGCGGCGCGCTGCTGGCAGGATCGCGGCGGCGTGCTACTCCACTTCTTGCGTGACAACCTGCAAAATGGCCTGCTCGCGCTGTTGCAGGAGCACGCCAAGCGGTTCCAGCGTCAGCCGATAGATCAAAGCGGACAAGGCAGTCAGCACCACGGCGCCCGCAAGCATCGCAAACGCGCTGGGACACCAGCGCATCCACGCAACCCACTTGCACAACAACCCCAGCAACGGCGGCACAAAGAGCGGCAGCATGAATATCGGAAACAGCATGTGAACCAGGATGATCAGCACATGGGTTGTACCTTTGGGCCTGGCCGGCTTCATTGAACCCGCCGAGATTTTATATGGCAGATAGATCGATACAAGATTGCCCAGCGCGCACAGGATCAGATAAGCCGCCCCAAATTCTATCGCCACAGCCAGAGGAATCAGTGCTCCCGGACGGATCAGGAATGCCGCCAACCCCAGATAAACAAGAAATATCAACAGCGCCACTGGCAGAAGAGAAATGTTCTTGCCCAGCAGCGTATGCGAGCGCCGCGCGGGAAGCAGCGCGGCCGCCAGCGCAAGCTTCTTCTTCATGCCGTGCGAAAATTCGAGCGTCACCTTTTTTTCATCGTGATTGAGGTCCATCATCGCCAGCAACTCATCGCAACGCTGGCGAATCGTCGCCGGGGAGAGCAAATACATCCGCCCGATAAATGTAAGATATTCCCGCGCCGTCAGATTGTCGAACAGCGCCAAATCCTCCGGCACGACGCCGGTCCGCTGCTTGGCCGCGCGCGCCGCATTCGGATCGGAGATGTCCACGCCCAGGATGCGCATTGTCCCGCCGCTGGGGGCCAGAAGTCCGGTAAGCATCTTGATGGTGGTGGATTTTCCCGCGCCGTTTGGGCCGAGAAAGCCATAGAATTGCCCCGCCTCGACCCGCAGATCGAGTCTATCCACCGCGCGCACCGCTCCAAAAACACGCGTGAGTCCACTCGTCTCCACAGCAAGCATAATCGCTTCCATACTCCTTCCCGGGTGCATAGTAACCTTCACCCCAAGAAACAGACCGAGAAACTAACGGCCCTCGCATGGCGGAGCAATCGGAGACTCCAATCCTCCCCATCGACAAGGTGGAGCGGCGCCCGCTGAAAAAGTCGGATTGAGCAAGCCTGCGAAGGCGTGGCAGCGTCATTTTCTGGTGCGTTCGCGCGCACTTGGGACCGCGGGAGCTGCCATCGGCGGCGGATCGACCAATACCAGCGCGTTCGCGCGCACTTGGGATCGCGAGGCTCTGCACTCGCTCTTTGCTGCCTGTCCACGCGGATAAGAAACAACCCTCCGGCCTGACTATGTATCTGTCTTTTTTCGGCTTCCAGCAAGACCCCTTCAATCTCACGCCCGATTCGCGTTTTTTATTCCTTTCGCGCCGCCACGAAGAAGCGCTCGCCTCGCTCATCTACGGCGTCGAAAACCGCAAGGGATTCATCGCGATCACAGGCGAGATCGGATCGGGAAAAACAACGCTCTGCCGGGCATTTCTGGCCCGCCTTGATTCTGCGGCAAACAGCGTCGCCCTGATCCTGAATCCCGACCTGAGCGATATCGAACTTCTTCAATCCATCAACGCGGAGTTCGGCCTGCCGGATCAGGCCACGGGCAAGCGCGAACTCCTCAATACGCTAAACGCATTCCTGCTCGAGCAGGCGCGCGCGGGGCACAATTGCGTGCTCATAATCGACGAGGCCCAAAACCTTCCGCCGCGCACGCTCGAACAGGTTCGCATGATCTCGAACCTGGAAACCGAGACCGAAAAACTTCTGCAAATCGTGCTCGTGGGCCAGCCCGAGCTCGATACGCTGCTGCACCGCCGCGATCTCGAACAGCTTAACCAGCGCATCACGGTCCGCTATCACCTCGACGCCCTCGACGAAGAGGAAGTGGGGCGCTATGTGACGCACCGGATCGAAGTGGCAAAACCATTGTGGCGCGTGGAATTCGAGCCGATGGCGATGCGGCTTCTGGCGCGGCATACAGGCGGAGTTCCGCGGCGGATCAACGTCATCTGCGATCGCGCGCTGCTGGCGGCCTACGTTGAGGAAACGCGCACAATTCGCAAACGGCACATCGAAAAAGCTATCGCCGAAGTGGCTGGTTCGCGCCCGTCCGCGAGGACGGCCTCCTCGGCTGCAGCGGCTTCGGCGGCAACAGGGGCAACAGGAGCGGCTCCTGCCGCGGCGGCATCTTCAGCCGGCCCGCATTCCCTTTCGCAAGAGCCATCCCCGCAAAGCACCCCTGCGCCCGGCGCTTCCACCTCGGAAGGCGTCCCAGTTTCAGACAACTCCAATTCCGGCGCAGTTCCTGCCGCGCATGTCCCCGATTCGCCATCTGCAGCGCATGCGTCCAACCCCGCACCCGCTTTCGCACCTGCCCCCGCAAATGTATCCGCCATGGCCCAAGCGCCACCTCCGCCGAAACAACCTGCGGCTTCCGCTCCGGCGCGGCGCGGCGGATTGCCAATGCCAGTGTGGGTGTTTCTTATTGTGGCCGCTGCAATTATTGCCTTTTACGGCGCAGGCGCATTGAAGGATCGCGATCACGCAAAATCCGCTTCCGCAAGTTCATCTTACGCGGCAATTTCCTCTGCTCCACCTTCCAGGTCCGCGCCAGGCGCTTCCCCAGCAACGCCCGCCAGTTCTTCGGGAATCGCAGCCGCCGCTGCTGCCACCACTCGCGCGCCCAACCCATCACCCAATCTTATCTCCACGCCCAAGCCATCACCTGTTCCCGCGCGTTCTCCCGCGCCCTCCCCCACTGCCTTTCCGCGCCC
>CAYUNT010000009.1:0-45431 GCA_964446285.1 uncultured Candidatus Sumerlaeota bacterium
CCGCCCCTGCCCGCCGCTCCGGGACGCCCCCCGGCCGGAGCGACAGGGAGATTGTTAGGACAAAATGACACACTAACCAAACAGTTGTCGCATCCATGAGACACAACCCCCGCAAAACACACCACGCCAGGGGGGTGACGGATTAGGGATAATCAAAGATTGACAAGCAACACAATTGCGTCGTAATCAACTCTAGTAGGAAGGTGTGTTTTCATTCCGCTTTATGGAGCGGCGATTTATGTTTCGGCCTTGTGAAAACCCGGAATTAAACTGGGTGTGAAAAAAGGCTATCGGATGCCGGACATGCGAAGGCAAGGCATATTGCGTGGAGCGATGGTTGAGGTTATTGGCAGATGCGCAATTTGCTGAAACGGGATGGCATTTATGGGCAGGAATGCCTGACAAGTATTTTCCCTGCCTTTAATCATATTTGAAAGGGAGTGCGACCGATGACAGCGCGTAACTCTATCAACTTCAACCATTTTACAAGCGGATGCGCAATGGCGCTGGGAGTGATGTATTTCCTTGCGCTTGGGGTTCCGGCTCTGGCAGAGGGGGTGACCCTCATTATGCACGGTTGGAATGTAGCGTCTGGCGAGCCATCCTGGACGGGCGCCATGCAAAATGCCATCCGCGACGCCCGCCTGAGCGGCGATGAGAACTTTGGAACCATTACAGTCACTGGCAGCAAAGGCGCGCTAACGGCCACCTGCAATCCTTGGAACACGCTGCTGCCCTCTTCTTCCACCGGTGAAATTGTGATCCGCGTGGACTGGTCGGCCGTAGCCAACCACCTTACTTCCGGAGTTTCGGCGCAGGAAGTGGCCGCGGTCATTGCTCCGAAAATCTATCAGGCCCAAGGCACTTCGCGCCCGTTGTGCGAGTTGCCCATTCACCTGATCGGCCACAGCCGCGGCGGCGGCATGGTCTGCGAAATCGCGCGCCTGCTCGGACTCCAGGGGATCGACGTGGATCAGGTCACACCGCTTGATCCCCATCCGTTGACCGCATCGGATCCGCAGCCCATTTTCCCTCTGCCCGCCGTCATTGATACGCCCGTGGCCGTGTATGAAAACGTGCTTTTTATTGATAATTACTGGCAAAACATCTCGTATCCTCAGGGCCAGTCTATCGCCGGAGCCTATAACCGGCAATGGACAAGCCTTGCGGGTGGCTATCACAATCATAGCAACTCCGTTTACAGCAGCATCGGCGACCACCTGAACATATACCTTCAGTATATGGGCACGGTTGATCTTGCGACGCCAATCAACGACGGAGAGGCCACGCTGGGTTCCACAGAGCGCGCCGCCTGGTTCAACACCTACGAAACCGACAGCGGCACGGCCGGGCAAAAAACGGGTTTTTATTACAGCCGGATTGGCGGGCGCGCCAATCGCCTCTCGGCCGACACGCCCGTCTCGGGTGGCGATCAAGTGAAAGACGGCTATAACAACAACGTCTTGCTGGGTGGCGATGGAGCGCGTTCTTCGCTAAGCTGGACCAGCGCCGTCTGGCCCAATGTTCTCACGCTCGATGTATTGCGCGGGTCAGCAGTTTTGGGACCCGGCACGGTGGGGGTGTCTATTGGCGAAACGCTGGACCTGCGCTACACGTATCGGGATTATGACAGCGCCTCCGATGTAACATTCTATGTAGATCAGGACCGCAATCCATACAACGGCAACAACTTGGCGACAATAACGACAAAAAGTCACGCGGCCACCGGTTCGTCGATTGCCCAGTCAATTGCCTCGTGGAACACAACCGGCCTGTCGCCCAGCGGCATGTTTTATGTCTATGCGAAGATTACCGACGGCCCCCGGACGCGGTATATGTATGCGGCGCCTTCCTTCCAAGACATAACGACCAGGGTCCAGGAGTGGAACGTGTATTAATTCCTCAATCCCTCAAAAATCAGGTCTCCGTTGGCTGGCGTGAGAAGAATCCCGGGCAGGGTATCCTGGTCATTGGGGGGCGGCCGAGAACATCCGAACATTTTCATTTCAATAGGAGAATACCGCCATGCGTTTTCGCATTAGTTTGGCGCTGTTATGGATTTTGGCCCTGGGTATGGCGATTCCGCGCCACGGGTGGAGTCAATGGCTGCAGCAGGAATTCGTCCTCCATCCAGGCTGGAATTCCATATTTATCGAGATGCAGCCGGATCCGAAGGAATGCGATGCGCAATTCGCGGGCCTGCCCGTGGAAGGGGTCTGGTATTACAATAGCCGCGTGCCAACGAAGCAGTTTTATGACGATCCGGCGAAAATGGTGCTCAGCCGTCCGGAATGGATGGCGTATTATCCTCCCTCCAGCCCGATGCGCGATGCCACGGACCTGTATTATCTTTTGGGAGGCCGGGCGTATCTTATCAAACTCGGGGGCACCCAAGACGTTGTCTGGCGCCCGACCGGGCGCGTGTCTGGCAACACAATCGACTGGATTTCGGGCGCGAGAAATTTCGCGGGATTTTGCGTGGATGAGGCTCTTGCGCCCGCATTCGCGGACTTTTTCGCTCCTTCGCCGGCCTTGGCGGGGCAGCCGGTTCACCGCCTGAGCGCGCTCACGGGAAAATGGGAGCAGGCCAATCCGAATACAGCGAAAATGCGCCGCGGAGAAGCCTTTTGGATTTTCGCCAATGGCAAGCCTGATTTCCAAGGCCCGCTTCGCGTGCGCAGCCAGCTGGGCGATGGCCTGGAATTTGGCAGCAAAACCGTGGAAATTGACCTCGAAATTACCAATCTCGCGGCGCAAAAACGCACGGTCACCTTCCGGTTGATTCCCTCGGCGGACGCGCCCACCACCACCTCGCCCAAGGTTGCCGGGCCGGTCCCCTTATCGTATTTTCAAATGGATATTCAGGCCCAGCAGATCGGATGGATACCCTTGCCGGATTCCCTTGGCGTCGAAGTCGAAAGCGGCCAGACGCGCACGGTGCGTTTTATGGTCCGGCGCAAGGACTTGGCTGCGCCCGCGCCTGAAAGCGGGATCAATCCATTATATCAATCGCTATTGCGAATTTCCGACGGCGCCGGTTCGCTTTGCATTCTTCCCGTCAGCACCCGCGGATTCGGGGTGGGCGTCATGTCCCCCCATCCCAACATGCCCTATTCGCTGCGAATGGGTTTGTGGGTGGGAACGGCGCAAGTGAACGGGGTTTGCGAAGTCAACAACATCGACGACCGCCTGTCTCCCACGGCCGTGTCCAGCCCATTCAGTTTTCCCCTGCTGATTCATGCTGACCTGAATTGGAACGTGCAGCTGCTGAGCGAAGTGTTTGTCATGAGCAAACCAGCCGGTGCCAAATCCGCCCCCAAAGCCCAAAAGAACACCCAAGACATCAATCCATCTCAACTGGTTCTTCTGACCGACCGGTCGCTGATTTCGCAATATGAGGGCGTGGTTTCTTCGGGGCAGGAATTGGTCGGGCGGCGGTTCAGCTCCGCGGCATTTGGAACTTCCCCCCCCAATGCCACGCAAAGCGCCAAGTATCATTCCACGCTGAATTCGACTCAATTCCCCGTTGTGATGAGCGCGGACATCAATGCAACCTCTCCGACTGTCACCTGCACGATTGTCACAGATTATGACGATCCCTTGAACCCCTTCAAACATAAATACCATCCCGACCATGACAATCTTTCCGAGCGATTTGATGCCCTGCTGGAGGAAGGAAGAGAATCCTACCAGATCACGCGAGTCATCTCGCTGGAATTCACTCCTCAGGACCCGTTCGGGCGCGCTTCGCTTGCCGGGTGGGGTGATACGATTGTCGGGGGGAAATACACAGAAACCGTGACGGGCATTCATCGCTATCCGATCCGCTCATCGGGATACTTCATGCTCAATTATATCCTCGGCACCACAACGCTTAACGATCAGTAGAACGCGGATGGAGCAAAAAGGCAAATCCGCTGAGAGCCACGTTTTCGCCATTTCCTTCACTTTTCCCCAGTTCGCGTTCTGCCTTGTATTTTTTCCCCTGTTTCCGTCTTCTCCTGACTTACGCGAAACAAATCATTTTAAAGACCGAAAGGGCCGCTCTCATGTCATTCAAGAAATTTTCCCCCAATGGCGTGGTGGATAGCACCGAACAATCTGGCATGGAGACGCGGCGCGCCGGGGTTCGATGGGCAGGGGCGGTTTTGCTACTGCTGCCCGCAATAGTCTTTGCTGCCCAGATGCCGCTGGCTCCCGGCCTGGAGGGCGAACTCGCTGGGCCGCAGGGGGGAGAAGGGGGCATTCAAACCGCCTCGATTGAAATGCCCTCGGGCAAGCCGCCATTCACCATGTATCAGAGGCCCTATTTGTATATGCTGCAAAATCTGGATTTGGCAGAGGACACAGCGGCTGGCTTCGCGGAACTCAACAAACTGGTGTATTTTGCCTTTTTCACCGAACAGGGAACCATGCAACTGCGCCAAACCGACGGAACGCGCAATGCAACCGCTCTGATCAAGGAATTCGCGGGGGGAAATCCGGAAACGCTGACTGTGTATAATAACGCCCTGTATCTGGCTGCCGATGGCGGCGACGGCAAAAGCGTTGAATTATGGAAGTCCACAGGAACCGCCGCGGGAACGGTTTTGTTGAAAGACATTCATTCGGGAACCGCCGGCTCCTGGCCCGAAGATTTTTTCCTTTGGGGCGGCAAACTCTGTTTTACAGCCGATGACGGGTCCGGGCGCCAGATTTGGAGCACGGACGGCACGGTGGGCGGAACCGCGAAACTGGCCACTGTGCCCGCGTTCACCGGATCGCCCGATCCGTTGATTACCAGCCTCACCGATGGCGGGGCGCTCTTCTATTTCATCGCCAGCGAAGGCGCAAGCGGGCGCGAACTATGGAAAAGCAACGGCACGTCCGCAGGAACCACGCTCTTAAAGGACTTGGATGGAACTCACGACGATCTTTGGTGGGGCGGGCGGGCGCTGCGCCTGGATGGCGTGAACGACTATGCGCAAACCAGCGCCACCCCGGCGATTGATATTCACAATCAATCCTTTTCGTGGGAACTGTGGGCGCGATGCGAGTCCACGCAGGAATCTCAGATTCTGTATCAAGGCGATCTCCAATCCGCAGGCGGGCTTTCGATTAGCATGTCCGCAGCGGGCATAGCGCGCTTTGGTTTTGGGCAGGATTCACTTGCATATTCCAATTCCAGCGGCTGGCCAGACACATGGCATCACTGGGCGGGGACATTCGACTCCGCCAGCAAGGCGCTCACGCTCTACATGGATGGAACCAAAGTGGCCGAAAGCACCGCCGCCGCCGCGTATGCGGGAACGGGAATCATCACCGTGGGCGCTGCTCATGGAAATGCGCCTTTCAAGGGATGGATAGATGAAGTGCGAATCTGGAACGTGGCGCGAACCGCTCCGCAAATCGCGGCTTCCTATGCCAAACGCATGAGCGGGAGCGAATCGGGGCTGGTGGCCTGCTGGCGTTTTGACCGTGTGGAAGACCTCGGAGCAGGGGCGGCAGGGCGCAATGATGCCCGCGATTTCTCGGCCACGGGCGCGCATCTGGACCTTGCGCGCCGCGCACATCTGGAACCTTTGATCCCGCTTCATTTCATCAATGGCGCGCTCTATTTCGCCATGGACGACGCCAAACTGGGTGTTGGCCCCTGGAAAAGCGACGGAACGGCCGATGGCACGGCGGCCATGGTCACCGACGTTGCCGGCCACCCGACCATTGTTCCGGAAATCTACGCCGCAACCGTGCTGGCCTCTGATGCTTTGCAAGGATTGATGCAAAAACTCGGCGCGGGCCAGACGGGCGAATTCACGCCGCTTAGCGCCTCGGGAACCGGCGCGCTTCATTTTGCCGAGTCCATGACGCAAACCCCCAGCGGATTTCTGCTGGTCAATCAGGTGGATATTAGCGGCATGCACGCCTCGCGCGTCATCAAGAGGTTTGATCCGGACACGGGAGAGTATAAAGACACAATTATCACGTCTCCCGCCCAGGGGCAGCCGGGCTATTTCTCGCACGGCGGAATCGTCGCAGGCCCCGAAGTCTCGCCCAACACCCGCCTCTATGTCGCCTCCGGTGCGAAAGTGGAGCGATACAATCTGGAAACCAATGCCTATCTCGACACATTTGCCTCGCTAACCGGGTCGCATGATCTCCGCGGACTGGCCTTTTCTCCGGTGGGAAGCAAAGACCTGTTTGCCTGCGATCAGACTGACCGGCTGATTTACCGGTTTAATGGCGCGACAGGAGCGGCCCAACTGCCTTCCGCCATGCACGCATGGAAAGCGCAGGACATTGGCTCCTGCCCCCTGGAAGGTTCCACCCAGTTCCAAAACGGACAGGTAATCATCAATGCGTCCGGAAAAGACATTTGGTATAACAACGACCAGTTCCACTTTTTCTTCACCGAGGTGAACAACTTTGGAAGCATCACAGCGCGGGTGGATTCGGTAACCAATGTTGGCTCGGATGGCTGGCAAAAAGCCGGCATTATGCTGCGCCACTCGCTGGCCGATTCTTCCCAAAACCACTTTTTGGAAGTATCGCCCAATGGAAATGTTGGCTGGCAACACCGCATGAATGAGGGGCACAGCGCCGCTACTTTGCACACCTTTGCCCCCGCGCAAGGCCCCACATGGGTTCGCTTGACGATGGGAAGCGATAATTCAGTCAGCGCCTATGCTTCCACGGATGGAGTGCACTGGACCTCAGGCGGATCAGTAAAGCCCGTAGTTTGGGGGGATCCGGTTTATGTCGGCCTGGCGGTAACGGCGCATCTGGATACGGCGGTTCAGACAACAGCGGCTTTCAGCAACATCTCGCTGACTGGATTCAATCCCTCTTTCTCGAGCAATTTCACTGCCGCGCCCGTGGATGTCGCCATGACCTCCGCCGGAGACGCCATCGCGGTGGGAACCCAGAGCGCAGGAGTTCAGTTCGACGGCGTGGATGATTATATCAGTGTCGCGGCTAACAATCCGCTGAAAATCACAGAAGATTTGACACTGGAAGCCTGGATTTACATGGACCGCAATGACGTGATGCATCGGATTCTCAACTCCGGCTCTCACATTTATGATTTGAAAGTATTTAGTGGGGGAGATGTGGCCTTTTTTCACAATGTCGGCGGTTCCAGCGATTTTGTGAAGACATTTGACACCAACCTCCAGGCAGGCCGGTGGTATCATCTGGCGCTTGTGCGGACCGCAAGCACCAGGTCGCTCAGTTTGTATGTAAACGGACGCCTGTTTCAGGCTGTGGATCAGGCTTACACAGGCTCTGTGGTCACAACGGGGGATGGTTCGCTGTATTTTGGCTGCATGGAGAATCACAATGGTGAATTCTGGCATGGGCGATTGCGCGATATTCGCATCTGGAATGCCGCGCGTTCCGCAAGCAGTATTCAAATGGGAATGAACTATCGCTATGCTGGAAACGAAACCAATCTGGTGGGATACTGGCCGCTGGATGATGGAACCAGCACGCAAGCGACCGACCTGACTACAAATCACAATCACGGAACATTGACAAACAGTCCCACTTGGTCCACGCAAGGCAGCATCGCCCGAATTACCCCAGATACAAATCAGGTTTTCCCCATCTTCACAGCCGATTTGGTTCAGCCGAACGGTGTGGCCCTGGACCCCAACCAAACACGCGCTTCTGTGGCAGACGTCAGCCGGGGAGTGTTCACGTATGACTATATGACGGCGGCACAGATTGATGGCGTCTCGATTCCGTTTCAAAAAGCCCTCAAAGCAAATCCAGATACCTATGGGGGCGCTGGATGGGCCACAAAGGGTCTGTTCCTGGATTCGTATAAGGAAAGCGGCTTTGTATTCGAAGGATGGTTTTACTTCGATTCCTTTGTTGTCGGGGATGTTTTGTTTTCCATGAGGGAACTGCCGTCCCTTAATGAAGTCAGCGCATCAGTAAACAGCACAAACGGTATTGTTATTTTTGAAATACACCCTTACAGCGGTGTTTATTGCTGGATAAAATCCCCTGCCCCTGTTCCGCTGCATCAATGGGTTCACTTGGCGTTCCGATGGACCGGCCACGGAACGCAACAGTTTGGTATGCTTAAAAATGGCGCCGTTTGGTGGGAACAGCCGGATCAGGTGAACACTCTGGATATTGTGCATGCCTCGAATCAATTGTTTAGTATTGGCAATGCCAGCCGCGGCCAACAGACATACGGATTTCATGGCAGCATGGATGAAATTCGCTTTTGGAGTGTGAGCCGCACGAACGAACAGATTCAGCAGGGAATGAATGCTCCTCTGTCCGCCCCCCAAACCGGTCTGCGGGGATACTGGCGGTTCGACAAACTGGAATCTCTGGGAATAGGCGATCCCGGCATCAATGACGTTCGCGATTATTCGGGCAATGGATTCCACCTCGAGTTGTCCTCGGGTGCGTCGCTTGGCGCGCCATCCAGTTTGGCGGGTCTTCCTGCTTATATTCCCGGCGATTTGTGGGTTCTAAACGCGCCGGGCTTCCCCGCCTATCCCGCTGAATTCACTCCGCTGGGCAATTCGATATTCTTTGCCGCGGAAGCACCGGCTTTGGGACGCGAATTGTGGACAATCACACAAGGCGATTCCGCCCCCAAAATTCATGTCTTCCAGGATCTTAATAAGGGGACATTCAGTTCGGCGCCGCGCGGCTTGAAGGAAATGAGCGGTTCGCTTTTATTTAGCGCCGATGACGGGCACTTGGGGCATGAACCCTGGATGACGGACGAAACGCCCGATACACTTCGGATTCTTCGCGATATTTGCCCGGGAAGCGCAGGCTCTTCCTCGGAAAATATACGCCGCCTGGGCAATTTCGCCTACTTTGCCGCTGCTGATGGAGCGCACGGGATCGAACCTTGGGCCAGCGATGGCACAAACGAGGGAACGGTTCCGTTTGGGGTCATCCGCGGAACCCCGCCCGGTTCGTATCCGCGCGATTACGCCTTGGCCGGCAACCATATTTTCTTTTCGGCCAATGACGGGGTTCATGGCCGGGAAATCTGGACCGATGGCCGCTTGGGAATGACGCCGGTGGATCATGCCTTCCTGTCTTCCGCGAGACTATCTCAGGAAATCACGGGAGACCTTTTCGGCCATGCTCTTTCCGGAGTGGGCGATATAAACGGCGATGGATATGAGGATTTTTGCATTGCCGCTCCCAATGCATCCACCGCCAACGGGGATCAATCAGGCCAATGTTTAGTGTTCTTTGGCGCGGTCGGCGGCCCCCCGCGCGATGCGCAAGGCAATCTGGACAAGTCAAAGGCGCTGACCATTCTCGGCCCCGCCGCTGGCGATCAGGCCGGAATGAGCGTTTCAGGGGCGGGCGACTTCAATGGCGACGGCTATTCGGACCTTCTCATCGGCGTCTCGTATGCCGACACGGCAAATGTGGCGCAAAATCACGGAGAAGTTATGGTTGTTCTGGGCAAGAGCAGCCTCACACCTGGGACAACTCTGAACCTGGCATCCTTCTCCGCGGCAGATGGCGTTCGCATCACAGGATTCGACAGCGATAACAATTTTACAGGATGCAGCGTCTCGGGCGTGGGAAATCTTGACGGGGATTTCAACGCGGCGACCGGCATTGGAATCGACGACATCGCCATTGGGGCCTGGGGGCGCTCTCAGAAATCCGGAGAGGCTTACTTGGTCTATGGAAGCACCAATCCAGGGGAGTCCATGGATTTGAAGCAGATGAGCAATCTGGTGGTTCGGATTACCGGGACGTCGTTGAACTACAAGAATCTGGGCAGCAGCATAAGCGGCGCGGGCGATGTCAACGGCGATGGCTACCCTGATGTGCTCCTCCAGGCGGATTCTCACAACCTCAGCGGCGTGCTTGGCGCGGAACAGGTGGATCAGGCCGCCGTGTTCCTCATCTACAGTCCCAAGGCCTATTTGGGTAAGGATTTTCCAGATGAGGCATTGGACCTTTCGCAAGCGTCAACGCCGGGAAATGCAATTCAATGGGTGAAAATAACAGGCGCCATGCCGATGCCCGATGACAATGAGCATTCCGGGACCATGGTAACTGCGGCGGGTGATTTCAACCGCGATGGATATGATGATATTTTAATCGGCTCCCCCGGCACAAATGTCGATGGAATTCCATACGCCGGCGAGGCCTATCTTGTGTATGGTTCCCCTCTTGCGCTGGGAAAAAATGGAATTTTGGACCTTCCCAATATGGCAGTGGAACTGGATGTCAATGGAGACGGCAACCGCGATGGGACTATTATCCAAGGCCCCCTGACCTTTCCCTCGTCCGGGCCTTTATTCAATTCCGCCTTTTTGGGCATGAGCGTGTCGGGCGCAGGAGACATCAACTGGGATGGTTTCGCCGATATCCTAATAGGCGCGCCAGGATTGAGTTTCCAGGGGGTTGGGCCGGGAGCGGCCAGATGCTCGAATGCAGGCGCTGTTTTTGTTGTGTATGGCACGGCGGCAAATAGCTTGGGAACCAATGGGATTTTGCGGTTGTGCGAAGCGCCTTCCTCGGCGGTCTCGTGCGTAATTGGCAGGCAGGACCAAGCCACGCTGGGATGGTGCATTTCGAGCGCGGGGGATGCCAATGGCGACGGTGTGGCGGACATTCTGCTGGGCGCTCCGGCGCAAGGCACATTGCCCATGCCGGGCGAAGCCTGGATGCTAGTCGGAAAGAAAGCCTCCAATATCACCACACGAGCGTATATCAACTATATCGCAGCCGGCCAGGACCAGAACAACACCATCATAGAAATTGCGCCAAGGGGCGACGGGATGGTTCAGGACGGGTCGCATTGTTTCCCGTTCTCGCGGGTCACGTTGCAATTCACAGGCGGCGCCTCCCCGAGCACAACCCGTCCGGCCAGCATGCAGGTGATCCGCACCCGCAATGTTCCACCAGAACCCCCTCCCGGGAAAAATTGGATTCCCGCGGGGGTTCATTGGAATATCAACACGCAGCGCGAGGCCAAAACCGACCTGTTGCCCAAGGCTTCCTCCACAATTACCTTCCAGTATCTGGAAAGCGAAGTCGAGGGGCTGGATATAACGCGCCTGCAAATCTGCCAGACCAAAGACTTCACGGCGACCGCCCAATCCTGCTGGCGTCCGCTGCCAACCACTGTAAACACGCAAAAGCGCACAGTGACAGTGACGCGCGAGCACGCAAAAGGCTGCATGGAAAAGGACATCGACGGCACGTATGGGCTGTTCGACATCGAGGAAACCTACGAGCTGGGCCAGCAAGTGGCAATTCCATGCGATGTGGATTTTTCCAAAATGAGTCCGGGCGGCCCGGAAGTTACTTACGACCTGTTCACAACCATCACACTCCCCATGTCGGGGGGAAATCGTATTTCCGCCGCCTTCTGGCATCAGGGGTTCAATACGCTGTATGCCACTGCGCCCTCCGAGCGCGTAATCGTCACCTGGAAAGACGACAAGGCGAACCTGGTGGCCCAGCAGTTGCTCCGATTTGTATGGCCCCCCGAGGAAAAAATTCAGACTTTCGTCAAAGGAATTCCCTCCGTGGACCTGACCGAAAGCGGGCGATTCGCCACCATCAGCTGGCGAGTCGAGGACAGCACGCTGCAATTGAACGAGGATTTATTGACATCGCAGCGCAAGTTTAATGTGACGGGCGGTGCGGGGCGCTGCCTGCTGATGCTGAACACAGGAGGCAACATCAACCTTTCGCCCGTGTATTTCCTGCCGGTCCGCGTAATTCTCTGGAACCAAAGCCCATATTTCCTGGACAATCAGCCGCATTACATCAGCAAGGAAATTCTCGATAAAAACTACCACGATGACGGCGTGGGGGCGCCCTATATTTTCTTCTGGCAAAAGGCTTACTATAACGCCGATCCGGGCTATTACGAACTGGCGGAAGATAACACCGGCCCAACGCGCAATGGCCCTGTGATTCCGGTCAATGAAGATTTGAACTATGCCTGCCCTGACTGCGAAGAGGATGACATGGTGGTTGTCTTTTATCAAAAAGCCCGCCATTTGCTTGAGGGCGCCAGCCAGAAGATTTCTCCGAGCAACATGCCCTGGGGATGGAAACCGGTCCGCTATATCTGCACCTTTGATCCGGATGCGCCCAAAATCATCATCGCCTCGACCAATGGCACGGGAGACCTTGCCAATTACAAAAATCCCAGTGTTTATCGCCAGCCTGATGCGACCAAACCAGGATTCAATCCGAATGAGGAACATGCGTTCGAATTGGCCAATGTGGTATATGCGCTGCGCAATGATCTCAACTATATCGCGGATATTCCCAACGGCCCCAAGAAAACCTCGCTGCCCTATACGCTTATCAGCTACACCGACCTGGCGTCGGGAAATCCGGCCATGCTGGCCTTCAAGGTCGAGGTGGAAGGCGACGGATATACGCTGGATTACACGGGGGATGTCGGCTCGCTGATTCAAGCGCCCATGCCGTTATCCATTCTGCTGCCCAGCGCGAATTACTGCCCCAACACGGGCAACGCTCTCGCCCCCACCGGCTCTTATGACGCCACCGCGCGCGTAGTTTCCGATAAGGAAGACCGCGCCGTGGTTTATGAGGATAAAAACCACCAGCACTGGGTTTCCGCCGCCCGCTCTGACGGCGGGGTGGCCATGCTCGTCATGCGCTATTTCTATCCGGTCCAGCCAGGCTTTGACTTCCCCAATGATGCCAACCCGCCGGGAGTTGGCGCCTGCGTTCCCTGGCTTGATAAATGGGCCGAGGCCAATCAGAACGACTCCGACCACTCCGTTCCGGACAGCGGCGTTCCGGCCAATGTTACTTACCATGTGGCCTGGCCCGAAGACGCGCCGGAATTGCGATTGGGCGAAACCCTTGTGAAACCCAAATATGGACTGCCGGATATTGCCGACCAGGTCTCGGTCCGCGTGATTTATCAGCAATCCAACTATGTTTCATCCGCTCGCG
Organism: uncultured Candidatus Sumerlaeota bacterium; assembly: GCA_964446285.1. GTDB lineage: Bacteria > Sumerlaeota > Sumerlaeia > SLMS01 > CAYUNT01 > CAYUNT01. The sequence goes on from CAYUNT010000009.1 coordinate 12,931, forward strand.
CCAGCGTGGAACTTGGCGATGCCACGCGGCGGATTGGCGTGCCTCTGGATTGGGCTGTCACGGATATTCCCGCCGACGTCAAGTGGGAGCAGCGTGGCGATAAAATAGTGTTCACAGATCTCTCACCGCTGCTCAAACCGCGATTCTGGTTCAATCCCTCGCAGAGAAAACTGTATTTTCGCGGATTCTACGTCGAGGAAACCACAGGCGAATCCTATGTTTTGCCCAGCCAAATGACCGAGAAGGAATACCAAGCGCTGCTGCATCTCAGTTCACAACTCTCGACCAATAGCGCATGGCAGGCAGCCCTCAATGGCTTGCGTGCGCAAGCGGCTGACACAGTAATGACAGTCCGGAAATTCGCGAATGCCTCGCAGGCTCTGGCGCGCCCGGAACACTCGATTTTTGGAACGGTCGCATCTATAGGGAATGGAAAAATCACTATCCATCCAATCCAGACCTCTACCCGCTCGATGAAGCCTGGCGCGAAATCCTATCTGTGCTATTGCAGCCATTACGTGTATCATTCTTGCGTATGTAATGAATGGAGCCCGAAAGAGAAACAACCGCAATATTATGATTCCTTGCGCCTGGTCATCGATTCCGGCCAAGTTTCGGAAATTTACTGCTCCAACAACACGCTGTGCGCATCATCTCCAACCATTGCTGGGGGGCATTTTGTTCGATTCGAGGGCGGATTGATCTGGCTGGCCAACCCCGGTTCCGATTCCGTTGCCTATACGCTGGCGGATGGAGCCAAAGCGATTGACACCAATGGAGCGCCTATTCCCCTAGCCAATCTTGCTGCGAATGATTTTGTGGCCCTGACGCTGAGCACGCAGGAACTCTCAGGCGCGCCCGCCTCGATGACCAAGGCGCTCTCTTCCACGGGACACGCCGCCGGATACGTGACGCTCGCCTTCAACGATCATCCCGATGCGGGCGCCCTGCCCGTCAGTCTCGAAGTTATCAAGGTCACTTGTCCGCTCTACCAAGGCCAGATCAAGGAAATTGAGCCGGACTGCGTGTTCGATGAAAAACTTACGCTGCGACACACCGGCGACCTCAACGGGAAATGCGAAGACTACATTTACGAGTGGCGAACCCTGCCGGACGAAGGAACCGGCGGCGCGCCCACCGATCCTTACGAAAATTGGCTTGCGTGGAATCCTGATAACACTATACCCGACGACGATCCAGCAACCGATGGCAAGCAGGTGGCGGGTGCGATCGACATCACCATTGGCGGGGCGGGGCTGTTCACGCTCTCGGACAACTGGTTTATCATGCGCTACCGCAAGAAAACCGCGGAAGCCGGCGATCCGGTCTGCGCCTCCCAGTATTCGGACTGGACCAATCCGATGCTTGCGCCCGGATGGATCAAGCGCGTGATGGGCCGCATCGATCCTTTCCAGCAGCGCGCCACGGGCGGCGGAATCCAAAGCGCCGAAGACAGGTTCTTCCAGTATCAGAACCAGACCATAAACACGATCGTAAGCATGATTTCCGAAGCGGGGAAGCGGTTTGCGGGTGATGTGGCCCTCAACTGTGAAGTGCTCGACGAATTTGGCCTGATCGAAATCTACGAAACCGTGCTGCGGCGCGGAATCAGTTTCTCAATCGATGCCCTGCCGCCCACTGATTATCCCCCTGCCAACCACGCGCTGGTGCTCTGCGCGGGGCGCATCTCCGATCTGTATATGCTTCTCGGAAACGAAGCGTATGCCGACGCGCTCGATCCCACGATCGCTTTGGGGACTCAGCACGCGAATGTCGGCTATTTGATCACATCCATCTTCTGCTTCATGGATCAAACCAATTCGCTACTGGACGAAGAACTCGCGCTGCTGCGCGGACGCGACGCCGATCCGAGCCAGATGTTCCAGGTGCAAACCGCGCCAGTGTATAACCGCTTTTTCTGGAATTTTACGCAGGACATCACGGGGGGCCAGGTAGCTTATGCGCTCAATTACGACATCCGCGATGAGTCCGGGGATGTGGATGGCGTAATTGACGCCGATGACGCGGCGATTCTCTATCCGCAGGGCCACGGCGACGCCTGGGGGCATTACTTGAAAGCCATCAAGGTCTATTACGAACTGATGCGCCATCCGCATTACACATGGACTCCGCACGCGGAGGCGGTTCTGGTGGCAGGCGCTCCCGTGGCGGTGAACTACTTGCACGAGCGAAAATTTGCCGCCGTGGCGGCATCGAAAGCCCGCGCAGGCGCGGAAATTGTCAGCCTCACCCACCGTGCCAATTACAGCGAGGACCCGCAAAAGCAATGGCTGGGCTACGCGGACGACAATCTGGATCGCGCCTGGGGATTGCACGAATGGGCGGTTCGCTCGGGACAAGGCGCTTATTTCGACTGGCTGGTGGCAAACGCAGTTCTCCCCTCCCGCGATGTGGCCAACGAAGGCGTCCGCCGCGTTGACCGCACTACCGTGACGGAACTGGACGAAATCTCCGCTGCGTTTGATGAAATTCAGGCGCGAATGAACAGCTCCGACGCGGGACTGAATCCTCTGGGCCTGGCACGAAATGCGATTCCTTTCGACATCGAGCCGGCCATGATGGACCCCAGCGCGAGCTTCCCCGCCTTTACGCAATTCGATCAAATCTCGATGCGCGCCACCAAGGCTCTTACAAACGCCGTCGCCGCGTTCAATTACGCCAACGGCGCAACCCAGGAACTGCGAACCCAGTCCGATGACGTCGCCGATTTCCAGCAAGCGATCCGCGACCAGGAATTCGATTACAATTGCCGCCTGATCGAAATTTTCGGACGTCCCTACCCCGAGGACTGCGGACCCGGAAAACTCTTCACCGCCGACTACACCGGCCCCGACTACATTCACTACATGTATGTGGATGTGCCCCAAATCAGTGGCTACACAGTCAATACCGATCTTGAAGTATATTCCATCGACTATGACAAAGATGATGTAAAAGACGATGGTGATATTGAGAAAACAAATATAACCGTTACTTATCATTTCGATCCGGATACGTATGAGTTGACCAAACCATCGGATTTCACGCGCCGTCCGGCCCAGGGCGAAATACAGGCTGCCCTCAACGATCTTGTTCGCGCGCGCTTTGAACTCAACGAAGGCATCCGGGATTATGACGCCCACATCCACGAAATCGAAAAACAGGCGGAACTCATCGAGGCCAGGAATGACTTTACGGACGAAGTGATAAAGATTAAGAAAGGACTGGCCGCTGAGCGCATCACCTTAAGCACGGCTATCGCAGTTTTTAAGACGGTCTCCCTCCATCTTCAGAAGGAAGCGAAAATTACCCAGATGGAACTGGGAACGGTGCTTCACGGAGTTCCCTATAGTGAGATTCTTGGCTTGGCAAATGGGGGCGACTTGTTCTGGGCAATGCGACTTGTTCTTAGCCAGGGATTCACGCTGACGACAGCTGGAATAAGCACAGCGGAAGCGGTTTTTGGAAGCTTGGCTGAGTTTACCGGGGCTCTCAAGGAATCCATATCGGAAGGCATGGAACTCGAAATCAGCGAGAAGGAATTGAACTACGAGCTCGATAAGGCCATGTTCCATGAATTGGAGATTCTCATAAAAGCCGAGGAGCCGAAACGCGCCCGCCTCCTCACGCTGGCGCAATCGGTGAATCAGAGCATGGCCAAATACGAATCCGCCCTGGCGCGCGGACTGCGCTTGCTCGAAGAGCGCGCGCGCTTCCGACAGAAAACCGCCGCCAAAGTGAATATGTATCGCTACAAGGATATGGCCTTCCGCATTTTCCGCAACGACGCCGTGCAGAAATACCGCGCGCAGCTCGATCTGGCCGCCATGTATGCGTATCTGGCCGCCAAGGCCTATGACTACGAAACCGCGTTTCAGAAAGGCGATCCGCGCGGCCCCGGAAGCAAATTCATGGAGAGCATTGTCAAAACGCGTTCGATTGGCCTGATGAGCGACGGCGAACCGCAAATGGCCGGCATCAGCGGCGATCCGGGCTTGGCCGATGCGCTGGCGCGCCTCAACGCCAACTGGAGCGTTATCAAGCCGCAGCTGGGCATCAACAACCCACAAATCGAAACCGCGCAATTCTCTCTGCGATCGGAACTCAACCGTTTTGTTCCCGGACCCGATGGCGACGCCGCATGGATCGACTTCCTCAAGGATTCCTATGTGGTAAATATGCTGGATGATCCCATTTTCCGGCAGTTCTGCATACCGCCGTATTCTGTCGATCCCAACAATCCATCCACTGCGGCCCAGGCGGAACCCGCCTTCATCATCCCGTTCTCAACCGCGGTGATTCATGGGCGCAATTTCTTCAACCTGCCGCTGGCGGCGGGCGACAGCGCATACGATTCCACCAAATTCGCCACAAAAATCCGTTCGGTTGGCGTCTGGTTCTCCAACTACAACCCATTGGGATTGGCGAATACTTCGCGCGTGTACTTGATCCCAACCGGAACCGATATTATGCGCTCGCCTACGGGAGGCGACAACAACCCCTTCCGCTTCTTCCATGTGGTGGATCAGGCCATTCCTGTTCCGTTTGCGCTCAGCCCGCACGATCTGGAAACAGACCCCTCGTATATCCCAATCCAGAACAGCCTCAATGGCGCTTATGCCTCGATTCGCAAATACGGAATGATTCGCGCCCATCACGACGATGGTATGAATCCCAGCGAAGTCATTTCAGACAGCCGCCTTGTTTGCCGCTCCGTGTGGAACACGCAGTGGTATATGATTATTCCTCTGCGCACAATGGGGGCCGATCCCGCCTATGTAAAACAGCGGTTCATCTACGGCGCGGACGGACAGGGCGGCGTTTCGGACATCAAGATATTCTTCTATACTTATGCCTTCAGCGGCATCGGAAAGAAGCAAAGTCCCGCCGATGCGCAACAGCCCGCTGAATTGAAGGAAACCGGCGCAATGGAGAGCCTTGTTGAGCCGGCCAAGGAATAGATGAATCGAGGGCAGCGCCAAACGCCAGCCCGGAGGCTGATTTCAGCGCCCTTTTCCTGAAATGAACACTCCAATCCCTGCCGACAGCGCGGGGCCGCAACCCAGGAGGCAATAGGCTATGACACTTCTTCGCGCGAGTTTTTCGCCGGGCGCCTCAATGACGCTGGCGCTGGCGTTTTTCATCATGTTGTCTAGCGGCGTGCCGCTCCGGGCGGAAGGGATTCCTGAACCCTCCGTTGTTTATTTTGGCAAAATCACCATGCGAAATACCCTGGTGGAGCAAGGCTCCATCCAGATGACATTCGTTCCTGCGGCGGGCGGGCAAAGCGTCACTGTGGCAGCCTCTCTCTCGAAAATTGCCAGCGCGGACGCCAGCGGAGAATCGTATTCCTACAAGGTAAAAGTTCCGCTGGAAACCGTGATGTATGGCATGTCGCTATCGGGAAACACCCTGCCGCTTTCGGATAATGGCAAGTCCTTTGCGCGCACGGTGGTTATCACGGCTGCCGGAGGCTCGATGACATTTCAATCGCCCGCCACGATGGGGGGCATCACCCAGCGCGGAACTGCTCAGCGTCTGGATTTCGACGTTACGGGCATTGGCGGATCGCTCCTGCCTGGCGACATTGTCCCTGTTATTCTTGGCCAGAAGTCGCCCCAGGACATCATGGACCTGAATTCCGATCAGGCAATCGACGCCGCGGATATTATTCGCTCCGCAGCGCATTGATTCCGTATGCAAATTCCCGGGAGCGGAAAATCCTTGTCTGGCCGCTAAATCAAAGCGCTTCCCAAAGCGATGGCGGTTGAGGCGAGGCAGAAGGCGCCGGAGAAACAGAGGGGGTTGGCTCTGGTGTAAGCGTTAATGTCGGCTCGGGAGTCGCAGACGCCGTTGGCGCTGGAGTTTCCGAGGCTGTTGGCTCGGGCGATTCTGTGGGCGAAGGCTCTGGCGTTAGCGTAGGGGCTTCCGTGGGAGTCGCTGTGGGGACTGCCGTTGGCGTTTCCGTAGGTTCTGGCGTGGGCGATTCAGATGCCGTCGGTTCTGGCGTAGGCGATTCTGAGGCGGTTGGCTCGGGAGTGGGAGATTCGGACGCCGTTGGCTCAGGAGTGGGGGATTCCGAAGCCGTGGGTTCCGGCGTGGGAGTTGCTGTTGGCTCCGGCGTATTCAGGAGTTCTGCGGCGCTGATGATTTGCTTTCTCTTCACTTCGCCCGCGATGCTCTCTGTGCGGAAATCGCACCAGACGCCCACAGCGCGCTCGTTCGAGGCTGCGATGGCGTTGTAGTCGCCAATGAAGCGCGACAACCCCCCCGATGAAAATCCGGGCGGGAAACTTCGGTCCGTCAGGCGCCGCTGATCGGGAAACGTCTGCCCGCCGTCGTATGAAATCGCCGCCGTGACGTCGATCAGCTGATTGGCGGGTGAGTCGTAACGCGAATCGTAAAACATGACAATAACGCGCCCATCGGGCGTGGTGGCGATTGCCGGAAAGTATTGATCGGTCAGGGTGGCGTCGTCATTCACGCGTATTGGCGCGGACCACGTTTCGCCGCCATCCGTCGAGCGAATCAGAAACACATCCGAGTAATCCGGCTGATTGTCATTCGGCGGCGGATCTCCGCACCATGAGATGTAGATATTGCCGCGCCAGGGGCTGGAAGTGGCCGTGTCGCAGGTCATGGCGGGCAGATTCAACGCACGCTGCGCTGTGTTCGCATTGAATGGCCCAGACACACTGACAGGCTTCATCCAGCCATAGTCAGCATCAATGCCAGGGAGTTCAAGATACGGATCGTTGTTGGGATTTGTGACTTCGTATGCCAAAGTTTCGGTTGTCCAAGTAACGCCGCCATCGAGCGACTTCTCGAACCACATCCCCGCCCCGGAGCCAACGTAGTAATTGAGATAGCAGACGTTGACCTCTCCCAGCGGCCCGGCGGCGATTTGCACATAGGAACCGTATTCGGAGCGCGGATCGTCATAAGTCAGCCGCACCGGCGCGCTCCAGGTCTGGCCCCGGTCGGCGCTGTAGGTGAACCACTGTCCGCCGATTGCGGGGTCATTGTTAGCGGCATCGTCGTTGAAATAAGGATACGCGGCGACATAGATGCGCCCCTCGAACGGACTTCCCTCGACCGTATCGACCGTCATCCACGGCTTGTCCCAGAAACTGAACTTGTCGCGCGGAAAGGGTTCGAGCGCCGCCATCGTCTCGCCAACCGCCGGGATTCCTTCCTTTTCAAATCCATCGAGGCGCGTGACCACCACCCGCGAGGCGGGAGGCGTCGGGTTGCTGATGGTCGAAATGCTCGCCCCGCAAAAATACGCCGATTGCACTCCCTCTTTCGTGGGGCGCGCAAACGCCGTCGTCGGATCAAAAGCGCGGTTGTGTCCGGGGAAATAAGGAACCACGCGGCCTGGCGCAGGATCGTTCACCCAGGTTGCTCCGCCGTCGTTGGAATAGGCCAGTCCGAGAGCGTAATTGACGCCTGGCGGATCGGTGAGGGCGCTCAGATAAAAATTGCATGAACTCGTCAGTTGCAAGGGATTGGCGGGATTGATGGACACATGCGCCTCGTTGCAGCCCGTGGAGGCATGAGTGGGCGAGGAATTGCGGTCCATTACCAGGGCATTGGGAGCGGCCAGCGCGGCGGGAGTGCGCGCCAGGGCCGATACGCCAGAGGACTTGCCGGTTGCCTCGGATGGCGCTGGTCCCGATTGCTCAAGCCCAAGGGCTTCTACCGCGCCGCCCGAAGGCGGCAATGGCCGCGCTGAATACACAGAACGTGCCTGCGCGGAAGCGCCGCAAAAGACGCCAGCGAGAATGCAAAGCGCCGCCGCCGCCGCTGCTTTTACGCCCGCGGTGCGAGATTCACGCCTTTTCGGGCTGAGAAAGAATGTCATGAGACCAGCATGTCCTTTCGATAAAAAATACACCCAAGCGGCCCTCCAAGCATGTGAGCGTCGCCAATTATGCCAATGCCGATTTATGCGAGAAAATGCAACGAAACCCCGGTTCGTTCCGGGCATCAAACGCAACCTGGATGCCTCGCCCATCTTATTGCGGAATTCCTGACGGGCGCTGAGGCAACGCGCTAGTCAAACTTGATGGTTCCTTGATACACAGGGGCTTTTTCCTCTGTCCCAGGGGCGGCGGAGGCTGGATTGGGCGCCACTGCGCCGGGCGCCGCGCCGGAAGAGGCTTCCTGCGACGCTTCTGCCGAAAGCCTGGCAGCGGAAACCGAGGCTTGCGCCATCTTGGTTGCGGCCGAATCCAGCGAGGCCGCCAATTCGCGCACGGCGGCGGCGATTTGCTGATTGGCCTGCGCCACCTCGCGCACAGACACTGCCACCTGCGAAATGGCTTCCATGTCCGTGCTGGCATTTGTGGTGCCGATGGGCTGCGCAATCAGGTTCAGCGCCAGCAAAACCGCAATCACCACCAGCACAAGATTCGTGTAAGAACGAGCATCCAATTTGGGGCCGATCATGAAAGAACCTCCTCGGGCGTCTCGCCGAACTCCGGTCACTTCGGAGATATTTGGCATGAGAATTTCCCAAAAGTCAACAGGGCAAGGGGGGCAAATGGCACAAGGAGTCCAGATGTCCTGCAGGAACTGTTCATAGTTGCTGGTGGCACGGGCATTTTGCCTGTGATTCCGGTGGCTTGGGCGTCTCGCCCAAGATTTTTCCTGCACTTTGAACAATTCATGAGATGCCCTGTGAGCGGCGAAAACGCGGCTTGCCGCCCCAATCGGCGCATCCGTATCCTGAACGGCAGAGGCCGCCTGTTCCGGCATTGGGCGAATTCGACCAGGCGCGTCGCATAAAGCCTTGTTCTTTCTGTCTTTCCTTAACGTTTTTCCGGCGAATCCGATTTCTCTCTAGCGGGGTTGCGCCATGCGTTTCGACACAATAATCCAAGGCGGCCAGGTAGTTACTCCGCGCGGAATCGAACGGGCCGACGTTGGAATCCGAGGCGAAAAAATCGCGGCCATATCTCCCGAACTGGCCGGTGCGCCGCAAGCCGCCACCTCAAAAATCATCGACGCGCGCGGGCATTACGTTCTGCCCGGCGTGATCGATGTTCATACGCATCTCGATTTGACAATTGGTCCTGGCGTGACGACGGCCGACGACTGGGCAAGCGGAACGCGCGCGGCCGCGCGCGGCGGCGTCACGACCGTGATCGACTTCGCCACTCCCGAAGCGCGCCCCGACCGCCCTGGCGGCGTCGAATCGCTCGATGAGGCAATCGATAACTGGTTCCGCCGCGCCGAGAGCCGCGCCCTGATCGACTACGCCTTCCATGTGGCCATCACGCGCTGGTCCGAACACCGCCGCCAGTTGGAAGGCGTGTTTCGGCGCGGATTTCCAACGTTTAAGGAATACATGATTTACGAATCGCGCGGGCTGCAATCGGACGACGCGGCACTGTTTTCGACCTTGGAGCGTCTTCGTGATCTGGGCGGGATGCTCATGGTCCATGCCGAGTCAGCGCGCGTGCTCGATGAACTGATCGCGCGCCATCACACACCGGCCGAAATGCGCCGGTTTGGGGCGCAACTGCACGCAATCACGCGCCCGAATTTCATCGAGGCCGAAGCCATCCAGCGCGCCATCTTCTGGGCGGAAGCCACGCGCGGGCCGCTTTACATCGTGCACACTTCGACGGGCGCGGGGGCGGAACTCGTGCGGCGGGCGCGCGAGAGGCGCGTTTGCGTCGCGGCGGAAACCTGCCCGCATTACCTGGCCCTCGACGATTCGGTCTATGCGCGCCGCAACGGGCATCTTTTCGCGTGCAGTCCGCAGATGAAAAAGCCCGCCGATTCGCACCGCCTCTGGCGCGGACTGCGCGAGGGCGAGATTTCCGCCGTCGCCACAGACACCTGCTCGTTCACCCGTGCGCAAAAAGACGCCTGGGGCGGGGATTTTACGCGCATCCCCAACGGCCTGCCTGGACTTGAAACCCTGCTGCCTATCCTCTGGACGCGCGGCGTGCTTGGGCGACGGCTCGGCATCGAACGCCTTTGCGAGGTGCTATCGACACTTCCCGCCAAGATGATGGGCTTGTATCCGCGCAAAGGCGCAATCATCCGAGGCGCCGACGCCGATTTGGCCATCGTGCATCCTCGCAGACGCCTTCGTGTCGATCCCTCCGCGATGGAAAGTCGCGCCGGATGGTCGCCCTACGACGGCTGGCAACTGGCCGGATTTCCGCGCACGGTTCTGTCGCGCGGCGAGGTCATCGTCGAAAATTACAGCGTTTTGGCGGGCCTCGAAGGCCGCGGGCGTTTTCTGCCGCGCGCACACGCCAATCCACTACCCTAAGCCACCACAACACATGGCCTGGATGCGGCGTCGGGCGCATTACTCAACAATACACCAACAGTATTTGCGCCGCAAAATCAAGGCGGCGCGCCTGGTCTCAAAGCGCCTGTATGTATGTTCTCGAAAAGCCGTGGCGCGGATTCCGCTTAGGATTCCATCGTGATGGCGCTTGTTGGGCACACGCTCACGCAAGCCTCGCAATCCGAGCATTCATCTTTTTTCACTTCCGCCTTGCCATCGACCATCTTGATGGCCTCTGTGGGGCAGGCCGGAACGCAATCTTCACAACCTTCGCACTTATTTTTATCAACGACTGCCGGCATAATCAGCGGCTCCTTTCGTCAAAGTCGCGCTGGCTTTCTTGGGCCATCGGGGCTTTGTGCGCAAGGGATTTTTCCCACTTTTGCCCATGCGCGCCGGCTTTTTGTCATTTCTTCCTTCATCGCCCCCCGTCCCCCTGGATTTTGCATATCCAACCCTGCGCCGCATTGCTGTTGCATTTGCTCATGGTTGACTTGTCCGGCGCATGGCGAGAAAAAGTTTCTGCGCCGAAAACGGAAGGACCGCACGCGATCGCCCGGCGGCGCTTTCGCCGCCCGCTCTTTGCGTTTGCGCCCCGCTTGCAGCCATATCTCAATCCCAAGCCAGGAGCCGTCCAATGACCATCATCCGATCTCGCGCACCCATTCGCATCGATTTTGGAGGCGGATGGACCGACGTTCCCCCATTTTCCTCCACAGAGGGCGGGGCTGTTCTCAACGCAAGCATCAATCGATATACATATACCACGCTGGTTCCGCGCCGCGATGAGCATATCCGGCTTCTATCGGGCGATTTCGACACCTACGTCGAGGTGCGCTCGTATCGCGACATGGAATATGACGGCAACCTGGACCTGATGAAGGCCGCCATTCGCATTCTCGGGATCGAGCAGGGCATGGACCTTTATGTGCGCTGCGACGCTCCGCCATCAAGCGGCACCGGGTCGTCGTCAAGCGTGGCCGTGGCGCTGCTCGGGCTGCTGAACGAACTCCAGGAAAACCGCCTGGCCGCGCACGAAATCGCTGAACTTTCGCGCATGTTGGAAATTCAGGAACTGCGCATCGCGGGCGGACGCCAGGACCATTACGCGGCGGCTCTGGGCGGCGTGTTGTTTTTGGAATTTCGCGATCCGGCAGTCAGCAATTCGCATCTCAAGGTGCCTGGCTGGGTGCTGCGCGAACTCGAAAAGCATTTGGTGCTCTGCTACACGGGCAAATCGCGCGTTTCGGGCAACATCATCGAGACGGTGATGGGCGCCTACCAGCGCGGCGAAAAACGAACGACGGACGCACTGTTCCGCCTGCGCGAAATCGCCCGCGAGATGAAGTCAGCGCTTGTGACAGGCGATTTGCCGCGATTTGGCGAATTGCTGCTCGAAAACTGGGAAAACCAGAAGAAATTGGACAAATCGACCACCACCCCGCAGATCGACAAGTTGTTCAAGACCGCAAAAGCGGCGGGCGCGATTGGCGGCAAGGCGCTTGGCGCGGGCGGCGGCGGATGCGTGCTGTTTTTGTCCGACAACAACCGCGAACACGAAGTGCGCAAGGCGCTCCAAGGCGCGGGTGTGCAAATCATCGACTTTAACTTTGACCATGAAGGCCTGCAAACCTGGCAGGTGGAGAAATAATAGGCGAAGAATGGGACCGATGGGACGAATGGGACCTATGAGACCTATGGGACAATTGCGGATTGCCAGCGCTTTCTATGCCAGAGAGACATCCGCGGAAAATCCATGCCGCGCCCAAGGCCCTTCTTTTAATTCATCTTCCCGCCACCCCTTCGCATTTTTCGTCCCATAAGTCCCATAGGTCCCATACGTCCCATTTTTCCGCTTGTGGAGATACCCAATGGCCTCCGGTTTCATCCCTCCTCATGGCGGTTATGCGAACCTTCTCTCGTATAAAAAGACAGAGATCATTTACGATGCCACGGTATGTTTTTGTGACCGCTTCCTGAATAAACACGACCGCACATGCGATCAGATGATCCAGGCCGCTCGTTCCGGAAAGCAGAACATCATCGAAGGAAGCCAGGCGTCCGCAACCTCCAAAGAATCGGAAATCAAACTAACGAGCGTCGCCCGTGCCAGTCTGGAGGAACTGCTGGCAGACTATCAGGATTTTCTACGCATTCGCGAAATGCGTCTCTGGGAAAAGGACAGCAAAGAAGCCATTTATGCGAGAAAATTGGGCCAAGACCCTTCCCTGTCCTATGAAACAACCTACAAATCTTTTATTGAAACTCGTCCTCCAGAAACAGTTGCCAATATCCTTATCTGCATAATCCATCAGGCATGTTACCTTCTGGATCAGCAGATTCGTCGTTTGGAAAAAGATTTTGTAAAACAAGGCGGCTTGCGCGAACGCATGACTCGCGCCCGCCTCGATGAACGCGAAAAACAACGAAAATCGTAACTACCTAAACGTTATTTCAGCCAGCGGCAGTTGCGTTTCGCAGAAGTGCGCTTCGCTTTCGTTGTCCCATAGGTCTCATAGGTCCCATTCGTCCCATTCTTTCTTAAAACGGCATCGACGCATTGGGGTTCAAGTCAAGCCCCGCAGCCAATCCCGCGCGCAGCCGGTGCGCGCCGACGGCCGCCACCATCGCGGCGTTGTCCGTGCACAAGATCGGCGGCGGAAGGGCCGCCAGCACGCCGTTTTTCGCGAATTTCTCGCGCAGCGCCCGCCGCAATCCGCGGTTGCATGCCACTCCGCCCACCACGGCCAGCCGGTTCAGTTCGCATTTCTCCAACGCGAGTTCGGCGCGATCGAGCAGATGCTCAACGACTCGCCGCTGGAATGCCGCGCATAGCGACCGCAGCGCCTTCGGATCATTCGCAATCGATTCTGGTCCGCCTCGATCCTCGACCAGCCGCGCCACCGCCGTCTTGAGTCCGCTGAACGAAACCTCCAGCGCTCGCGAGCCTGCCAGCGGACGCGGAAGCGGCCATTCCTGATATAAAGTAAGGGATTTTGCGCCAGCGTCCGATTCGCGCGACGCCCGCGCATCGGCGTTTATTTGCGCCTCGGCCTCTTCCCATTCGCAAGCCAGGCGGTCGATCACCGGCCCGCCCGGATACCCGAGGCTAAGCAATTTCGCCACTTTGTCATACGCCTCGCCCGCCGCGTCATCGAGCGTATGGCCAAGCGCTTCGATTTCCAGCGGACCTCGCACCAGAGCTAGCGTCGTGTGCCCGCCCGAAACCGTCAGACCCACATAAGGAGTTTGGAATTCTTCCGGATCCGTCTCCGCGCCATTCCGGAAACACGAAGCCAGCCGCCGCCCTTTTGCGTCGCGCAGAAACACCGACCACAAATGCCCCGCAAGATGCTGAACGGCCGCGATGGGCTTATTGCGCGCCAGCGCCAGCCCTTTCGCCGCCTCGATTCCCACGAGCAGGCACCCCACCAGCCCCGGCCCCGCCGTGACGGCGATTCCTTCGATCTCGTCCCACTCGACGCCGCCCGCCTGCGCGCGCGCATCTTCGAGCAGCGGCATGATGCGTTCGATGTGCGCGCGCGAAGCCAATTCCGGCACCACGCCGCCGTAAGGCGCATGGATTTCCGTCTGCGAGGCGATGACGCTCGCTACAATCCGCTCGCCGCCCTCGACAAACGCCGCCGCCGTTTCGTCGCAGGAGCTTTCAATCCCAAGAACAAGAGATCGCTGCGCGGTGGGGGAGGTCATGATTTGCGGACCAGGTCGTGGATGCGGCGCAGGCGTTCGACGAGCGCGGGCATTTGTTCGAGCGGCATGGCGTTCGGGCCGTCGCTCAAGGCGCGTTCAGGCGCGTCGTGCACCTCGAAAAAGAACGAATCGACGCCCACTGCCGCTGCCGCGCTCGCCAGAGGAATGATAAATTCGCGCCGTCCGCCCGTTGCTGTTCCGAGTCCGCCCGGCTCCTGCACCGAGTGCGTAGCGTCGAAGCACACCGGGCACCCCGCGGCCTCGCGCATGATGAGCGGCGAGCGGAAATCCACCACGAGCCGGTGATAGCCGAAACTCGCCCCGCGTTCCGTCAGCAAAATGTTTTCATTGCCCGTCGAGCGGACTTTCTCTGCCACATTGCGCATATCTTCCGGAGCGAGGAACTGGCCCTTTTTGACGTTCACGGCCCGTCCCGTCCGCCCGGCGGCGAGGAGGAGGTCCGTTTGGCGGCACAAAAACGCCGGAATTTGCAGCACATCCGCCACTTCGGCGGCCGGGGCGGCCTGGGGCGATTCGTGGATGTCGGTCAGGATCGGAACGCCCACTTTTTCCTTTACCTGGCTAAGGATTTGCAGGCCCTTCTCCAGCCCCGGTCCGCGATACGAGGTGAGCGACGAGCGGTTGGCTTTGTCAAACGACGCCTTGAAAATAAACGGCAGCCCGGCCTCGGCGAATAGATCACGCAGGCGCTCGGCGATCCACAGCGTATGGTCGCGCTTTTCAATAATGCATAATCCCGCGATGATCACAGGCGGATGCCCATCGCCACATTTATGAGGTCCCAGGCGGATTTCCACTTTGGCCGATTTGTTCCGCCCAAGGTTTCCGGTGGCTTGGACGTCTCGTCCAAGATTCTGTTTCGGATTATCCGACAGGTATTGGGTCTTTTGGTGGGAATTCTTGGCGGATCGTGGAGTCATGAAACGGCCTCGCGATTGATTTCCGATGATGCCGCCTTAGCGGCGCTGGGGGCGATGGTGTCCGCACCCTGCGCCTCAGCGGCAGCGGCGCCGGGAGTGGCGGTGGAGAAAAGTGAGCAGGGCGCGATGCTCGGGATGATTTCGATAGGGTTGCGCGCGGATTCATCGGTGTTTAGGCGCCCCACCTGCACGTCGCGCGTCTCTTCATCAAAGGCCCGATGCAGCACGCTTTCCAAGGACAATAACACGGCGGCCACTGTGAAAGCCACGTTGTAAATGATCTGTTCTTCCTTATGTGCGAGAGGCAATACGCTGAAAATCAGTATAAATGCGGCCAAGCTCCAGACGATAGACAGCCCCAATCTTCTTTGGTGCCGCGGCAATAATAGATACACAATCCACGCTCCGGTCACTGCCCCAATCGCTATTGCCGCTAAACTCATCATGAGGCATCCAAACGCCAGTTCCATCGCCGAGCCATGCTCGTTGAGAAGGATCATATAAATGACATATCCCACAACAGCAGGGGTGAATAGGGCGAAGGTGGGAAGCATGTAGAAGATTATGGCGCGCGAAACTCCGCCAGACTCGACGGGCAAAGCGCCGCCGTGTTCCCGCGCGCGCCTCCAAAGCGTCAGGGAGAGCGAAATCATCGCGGCTGACAGGAAAGCTGCGAAGGGAAACAGGTCCTCTTTTTTGTCGCTGGAACATCCCAAGAAGCCAACCGTGCAACATATCCCAAGCGCGACAGCATTCAGCCGGATATCGGAAACAAATCCTTGGCGCCACAAGCGGTTGAATTCAACGCGGCCAGGCCGCAAGGATTTGGGGAGTCGTATTGCAGCCCATTCTCGCGCCCCCATGTCCACACGCTGCCATTCCCAGGGTAAAAGCCGCGCAAACCAAGCCTCGCCGGCGTGGCGTCCTGCCGAACGAACCGCCGCGATCAGAAGGCAGATTCCAACAACGTATCCGGCGCCGATGGCGAACGCGTCATCACTGATCAGCTGACTGTCCCAATTGAGAATGTCATCGTATAAAACGGCCAGAAGTACTGTAGCAAGAAGCAATTTCAGGAATTCATAGGCCGTAAGTAACGGCGCTACATACACAATGCTCCAGGGCGCTTTGGAGGCGCGGAGCCAGACTTGCAGGCATTTGAGCGTCAGAGCGATGGAGAAAAAAAGATACAGCCCCATCCCAAGCGAGAAATCGCGCGCCGCTCCATACGCCCGGTCCCACGGGAAGTGCACGATGAACATGATGGCGCCAATGAGTATGACATAAGCGGAAAGTCGAACGGGCCATACCCCCACGCCAAAAGCCACCTCGCGGCGTTTGAGCAGCGTCAATTCCACATCCGCAAGCCAGTCTGGCGAGCGCCAGTTCGGGCCAAAAATGAGGAAAATCGCAGGAATCAGCAGCCCGGTGACAACGAACAAAGCCGTTCCAAATTCGCCGTAATACGACGCATCCTGCCACGGGCCTGCGGTCAGAAAAACGACGCCCAAAAACAGGAGCGCCGCCAGGCAAATGAGCAACACGAGCGTCGTTCGCGAGCGCCGCCAGGGCGCTGCATAATGGGCGACGGGGTTGTCGTGCCTTTCGCGAAACAGACGCTTCAATTCGCGGAAATAATCGGCGGCCAGCAATTGGCGAGCCATGTGCGTCCATTGCGTGGGATGGCGCTGAGGCTTTCCTGCCTGTTCCGCTTTTTTCAGTTCTTCTTCCGTCGGTTCTGGCAACTGTCCCGCAGCGCGCATAATGCCTGGTTCATTGGGGAAATCCGGCGCATTCGGCGAATCCGGCGCGTTTGTGGCGGCCTGTTTAATAGGTGGTTTTTTCTCATTCACGCCGGACATATTTTCCCAGTGAAGATAGGATTATCCGCAATCCATTATTGGGATTGGGAGTTGGATTTCTGTGCGGCGCGCCATTCGTCCTCCAGGGCGCCCATGACAAGGAAATCGCACCATTTCCCGTTGTGGCGCATGGCCTCGCGCAGGCAGCCCTCGCGTTTAAATCCGGCCTTTTCATAGGCTCGGATGCCCGCCGTGTTTTCCGTCCAGACGTGCAGATGCACGCGGTGGAAATTCAAGATGTCGAAGGCATAAACGAGCATGAGGCGCGTCGCCTCGCCTGCGCAACCCTGGCCCCAGAACTCGGGTTGCGAGATGCAAATCGAAAAAACGGCCGCGCGGCTCACCTGATCCACGCGATGAAACGCCGTGATGCCGACCGCCTCATCCGTTTCCTTCATGCAGATCGTGAGAGGGATATAATCCGAGCCGGGCTTGTAGAAGTCGCGGATGCGCTCGGATTCGCGCGCGATGCTTGCGGGCGTATGCGTGAAAAACGAAACCCGCACCTGCGGATCGTTCGAGCACGCTGCCACGACGTCCGCATCCTCCGGCTCCACCGGCCGCAGATAGATTTTATCGCCAACCAGGAATTGATTTTTCATGTTTGTTTCTCCAATGGATATATTCGGCTATCCTAGTCGCAAGTGGGATCGAATCATGGCGCGCAACTGAACAGCGGCCGCAAAGGCTTGTTCGGCGTCTTCCGCATCCGCCGACATGCCTGGGTAGCGGATTTCCACGGCGCTGTCCGTAAGGGAATACAAATGCCTTCGCAGAAGGCCCAGTTGGGATTCCGCTGGCAGGGCCAAATTCAGCAGAAGTCCAAGATCATGCGTCCTTGGAAAGGCAATATCATATTCAGTAAGCAGGGCCTTCAGGTATTTTTCCGCGCACTGTTGTGAATGAAAGCAGACAGCATCCCAATTGGCCAATTCCAGAGCGGATTTTTCTCGCAAGGCTGTTCGGTAGTCGCCTTCCGCTTTTTCGACCCATTCACCGGTCAGGGGCTTCATACAGCACCTTCCCCTCTTCCACGACTTGGCGAATGAATGCGTCGCCTTTGCGCAGGCGTTCCTGTATCTGTTCTGGGGTGCGAATCAGCAAATCCATTGGGAAATCCGGGCGCAAACGATCCCGGATGGCGGTGGCGCGATGCCAGGGTTTTCCCTCAAACGGCATAACGACCAGCAAATCCACATCGGAATCGGGCGTTTGCGCGCCGCGCGCATGCGAGCCGAACAACAATACCTTTTGTGGACGGAATTCCTCCGCCACTTGCCGGACAAAACCATCAATTTGTTCTTTCGAGGCCATGGCGTCGCCCTCCGCATTCTATCCGGACATTCAGTTTATTCTGTGCAGGCCGCCGCTCAATCAACCGTAATCCTGGGCATTCCTTATCTTCTATGATGCGGTAGTTTGCAGGCTTCCGAAAGATATCGGCATTCGGAAGTGCAAAATGGACTAAATCAGCGCCCCGAAGAGGACGCCAAAGAACGATCGGATGACGCCTTGTTCCTCGCCGCCCTCGAACGTCTCGCCAATCTGGTTCACGGCCCGCTTGACGTCGTCATAGAGCGACGGGTCGTTCACCAATTTGCCGAGCGTTCCCTGGCCCGAGTTGACCTTTTGCGTGATTTCATTTAGATTGTCCATCGTCTCGCGCATTTTCGGCCCGACGCCCGCCAACTGTTCGATAAATCCGCGGATGTCCTCGCGGTTTTCGCCCAGCAGCGCCTGCACTTCGCGCGCCGCCTTGCCGACATCCTCAAACGAACCCTGCACGGTCTTGTGCATCGAGTCGTCATTCACAAGCTTTCCGATCGTCCCTTCACCCTCGCGCACTTTTCCAAGAATCACCTTCAGATCGTCCGACACCTGAACCACGTTGTTGTAAGCCGTGTCGTCTTTGATGAGCTTTCCGAGCGTCCCCTCGCCTTCCTTCAGACCGGCGGTCACTTCGCTCAAATTCGCCGCCAGCGCCTCGATTTTCGGCGCCGCTTCCGAGAAGGATTTCGTTGTGTTGCGGATGTTATCGCGGTTTTCCTCGATGAGCGTCGAGAACTGATCGAGCGCCTTTCCGCCTTTTTGTCGGAATTCCTCGACGAGTGTTTTCGCGCTCTCGCCCAGGCCCGACAGCTGCGAAATCACCTTCTGCAAATCCGCGCCCTCTTCGGTCTGGATCGACTGATTTGGGCGCAACACTTCCGCTGAATTGCCATCGCGGATATAGACGAAATTCTGTCCGAGCAGACTCTGAAACCGCACCGCCGCTACGGAATCCGCCGGCAATTTGTAGCGCGAGTTGATCGCGAACACGATGCGCACACGTTTGTCCGCCGGGCCGCTCGGATCGAACTCGATGCTATGCACGACGCCGATGGGCACTCCGCGCAGCGTGACGTCCGAGCCGATTTCCAGCCCCTGCCCCTCCGCGAAATGCGCTACGAGGAAATACTGTTTCTGCCCGATTCGCACCTGCGACACAAACAGGCTCAGTCCGAGCAGGGCTACCAGCCCGAGCATGAAGAAAATCCCCACGCGAAGGGCAATTTTCGAGGTCGATTGCGGCGTCATTTGGATTTCCTTTCCTTATCCGATCCTTATCTGAAATGCCCGCGGCGATGCGCGTGCGCGCGCAATTCAGGTGGCCGCGGGCTGCGTTTTTTGCCGATCCGGCGAGGCGGCGCGGTTCAGCCCCCCGCCTGGACGTTGTCCGCGCGCAAGGAAGTTTTCCACACGCGGATCGCGGCACGCCATCAGCTCATCTCGCGTTCCCGAAAAGATAATTTCTCCCAGATGCAGCATGTGAATCGAGTCCGCCACAGACTGAATGCTCGCCAGATCATGTGTGACGACGACTGACGTGCAGCCGGTTTTTTCCTTCATTTCAAGAATCAGATCATCGACCGTCTGGCTCATTGGCGGATCGAGTCCGGCGGTTGGCTCATCGTAGAGGAGGCAATCCGCGTCGAGCGTCAGCGCCCGCGCGATGGCTGCGCGCTTGCGCATTCCGCCGCTCAGATTGGAGGGCATTTCGTTTTCCTTGCCCGCCAGTCCCACGAGCGCCAGTTTCTCCGCCACGATTTCGGGAATGTCCCGTTTTGGAACCAGATCGAGTTCATCGAGCGCGAGGCTGACGTTCTGGCCGACCGAAAGCGACTGCAACAGCCCGGCGCTTTGGAAAATCATCCCAATGCGCCGCCGCACGTCATAAAGTTCCACCTCGGTCAGCGGCACGATGTCGCGTCCGTCGATCAACACCTGGCCAGAATCAGGTTTGATGAGTCCGACGATGTGTTTCAGCGTGACGCTTTTTCCGCTGCCCGATCCGCCGATGATGAGCGCGATTTCGCCCGGGCGCACGCGGAGCGACACGCCTTTCAGCACGGCGTTCTCGCCGAAACTTTTTTTTACATCGCGCAGGACGATTTCCATCGCCATAGGAGTGAACTCAGTGAACAGCGGGCAGAAGTCAGTGGGCAGAAATCAGTGATCAGTGAACAGTGGGCAGCGGAAAGGGATAAGAGTTGTGAGTTGCGGGTTGTGAGTTGTGAATAAGAATGAGCAAGTGTGAGCTAGATGGATGAGGTTTCCTTTAATCATTCGATTGAAAGTATCCAGTTCAGAAGATAATCGGCGATGAGGATCATCGTGAGTGAAATAACGACGGAGCGCGTGGTGGCGCGTCCGACGCCTTGTGCGCCGCCTTGCGTGGCCATGCCTTGCTGGCAGCACACGGTCGAAATGATCGCCGCGAACACGGCGGATTTGAGCGTGCCGGTCAGGACGTCGCCCGCTTCCGTGGCGCTTTCCAGCCGCCGCCAGTAAATGTCCGACGAAACCCCAAGCAATCCCGCCGAAACAAACGCCCCGCCCCACACAGCCACGAGCACGCTATAGGCGGTCAGAATCGGTTGCATCGTCAGCGCGGCAAGAATCCGCGGCATCACCAGATAGCGTTCGGGCCGGATGCCGAGCGCCCGCAACGCGTCAATTTCCTCGCCGACTTTCATTGTGCCCAGTTCGGCGGCCATCGCGGCCCCGACGCGCGCCGCAATAATGAACGCCGTAATGACCGGTCCCATCTCGCGAGTCACCGACAAGCCCACCACGCCGCCGACAATCTGTTGCAGCCCGAACTTGCGAAGTTCGATTCCCGTTTGCAGCGCGACGATCATTCCTGTGAACAGGCCCACCATCGCGGTCAACGGGAGCGTGTGGTAACCGATATGGAGCATCTGGCGCAGGACGGCGGGGAATTTGCGCGGGGCGTGGCGCGTCTCGCCAAGCGCGCGGCCAAAGAGCAGCACCATCTCGCCCGCCATAAGGAACATGCGCTGAAAATACCCTTCGAGCGTCAACCACGCTTCGCTTAGCATGTTCCGCCTCCGCCGGTATGCATCGCCATCATTCAAAAGCCGCCAGATCGACCGAAAAGAGGTTCAAGATTCCGGGGCACACGACGCCAGGCATGGGCGCGCCCGGTTTACGCCCCTTCAAGACCCAATGAATGAAGCCGGGAACCGGTTCCACAGCAAGACGGAAATTGATCTTCGGCCTCGCGCGGCATCTGTGCGGGCGAATCTTGTCCCCATTTCCTATTGCCTGCGCCGCGCTCTGGTCCGCCCCAGCGGCGCTTCGCAAAAGACGTCCGCCATTCTTCTTCGCGTCTTTGTGGCTTTGTATCTGCCTTGTCAGGAACTCCTCAGGGCGCCCATCGCATCCGCCCTGCGCGCCTGCGGAGCCATCCAGCGCGCCAGATACATAAACGGCGTGTCGAAAAGCGCCACAAGCACCTTGATCGCATACGCCGTCAGGAAAATCTCCCACAGCGCGCGGGCGGGCATCGCGCCCCAGAACGCGATCACCGTGAATATCGCCGTGTCAATTAGCTGGCTGACGATCGTCGAGGCATTGTTGCGAATCCACAAATGCCGCCCCCGGGTGCGTTCCTTCCAGAAATGAAATGCCCAGACATCATGCATTTGTGAAATCCCGTAGGCAGTTGCGCTCGCCAGGGCGATGCGCGGCATCCACGAAAACAGCGCCGCCAGGTGCGGACGCGCGAAATCCACCGGCGCGGGCCGATAGAGCAAAGTCAATTGCATGTAGATCGTCATGAGGATTAGCGCCGCAAATCCCAGAATCACGCCGCGGCGAGCCTCGGCCTTGCCATAGACTTCGCCGAGGATGTCCGTCGCGAGGAATATGCTTCCGTAGAGAACGTTGCCTAGCGTCGCCGTCATGCCGAAGAGTTCGACCATCTCCAAGACCTGAATATTGCACAGGAGGATGGAAATCAGGATCATGGCATAGAGTCCGACCTTGCCAAACAACCGGAACATGACAAGCAGCGACGCCAGGTCGGTAATCAGAAATGCAAACCACAGAGTTTCGTTTCGCATAATGCTGAAGTTCCCTTATCACATTTGCCGATCCCGAGGCGCATGGGCCGCCGAAAAGGCCGCATGACTGAACACACCCTCTGGCGTTGCGGCAAGGATGAAATGGGGCGGAATGGAAAGGAATAGGGAGGAATGGGGCGGCGTGGGAGGCCTCGGCGGCATCAGCCTTCGAGAAATTGGCCCAAGGAACGAAACGCCTCTCTTTCTTGCAGTTGATCGCGCCGCCGCCTCATGTTTCTGATCTTGCTTGCGCGCAGTCTGCGCAAACCCCTGTCTGGTTTTCCTTCATGATTGCCCGCCTTTCGCCGATCGTATGCCTTTTATGGATTGCCTGTGAGGGGGTGGCGTTTGCCCAAAGCACGCGCGAGGCGGCGAAATACGCGGTTGACATCATTCCTGGCGTTCGTTTGATCCGGCTGGAATACGATAGGACCGCTTTTCGCCAGCGCGTGAACGTGCTGGAAATTCATTTGAGCGCAGCGGACCCGGCGGGAGTGGCGGACGTTGCGCTGGAGGCCGCCACGGCGAACGACGCAGTCTCCGCGCTGCCGCTGGGCGATTTGCTCGAACGCGAAGGCGCTTTGGCCGCCTTTCAGGTAGTCGAACAGCGCCCCGGACCCGAGGCGCGCACATGGCCGGGCTTGGTGGCGGCGGGAGGGAGGCTGATCGCCGCGCCTGGCGACGGACCGGTTTTGACCATCACGCCCGAAGGATGGGTGGATTTGGCAGATTCCGCGCCAGCCGCCGAACCTGCCGCCCGTCTGAGCGCCGACGCACAGGCCGGAGCCTCGCGCAGTGAGGACTCCACCTTGCCGATAGATTGGATTAATCGCCGCCTGCCGCCCCCCAGCCTCTCCTCTTCATCTTCCGTGCCCCATACGTCCCATAGGTCCCATACGCCCCATTCGCCTTCCTCCGGCGATGCCAGCGGTGGGGTGGGAAAGGGAGCGGCAGAGGGCATGGGCGGCATTGTCCTTCTGGCGAATCCCGGCGCGCTGCGCGAGAGTTTCCTGGCTGGATGCGGCCCGTTGGAAGCCGTGTCGCTGGATTTCGAACTGCCTCGGGCACTCCGCCCCGGCGCAACCGCCCTTCGCGCGGGCGCATCCGCCCTAACGCCCTGGATTCGCGCCGAGGAAGGCCGGTTTCGCTGGAACTCGCTGCCCCTAGGTTCCTCCTCTGCCGCTTCGGACTCTCCCTCTTCCGCCGCTGCCATCCCAGCGCCTCTGGGAGACCGATGGACTGGCATTGCCGCGGTGGGGGAGGAGTCCGCGGCGCGAGTCCGCCGGTTTTTTGCCTCGCCGCGCCAGGGGATTCTCGAGTTGCACACCCAGCCCGAATGGACGGATTTCCAGGCGATTTTGCCGCTTCGCCGCTGGGTCGTTCGCGATGGACATTCGCTCGCGCCGCCCGATCCGGAAGGCGGCCCGATGCCCGAGGCCCGCGCCGCGCGTTCGGCCATCGGACTCGATCGCGAACGCGCCACGCTGTGGCTGGCACACGTCCGCAAAGGCGAACGCGGCGCCGACGGGATGAGCGCTGCCGAATTGGCCGATCTGATGCTCGCACTGGGCGCGCACGACGCCGCCGAAGGCCCCGAGGGCGATGGCGCGGCGCTTCAGCTGAACGGCCAATCCATTCTCCCGCTGAATTTCTCAGCCGAGCGATGCCGGCTTGCGCTACTGGTGCGCCCGCGCAGCGCCGCCGCCGCCGAAGCCTTTGCCCAGCGCCAGCGGCAAGGGCGCGCCGAACGGGCCGATTCGCCCCGGGCCGCTGCTTTGCGCCTTGGTTCCTCCGCTGTTTCCGCACAGGGGCAATGGACGGACCTCACCGCCCGGACGCGGATTCAGGCAGCCAGCACCGCGCCGCTCGACTGGCTCGTTTCCGCAGACCGCGCCGTGGACCGCCGCCAGGGCCGTCTTCCCGCGCTCGATCATTTCTGGGCCTCCGGCGGCGATGAAAACCATGTCCCCACCATCGAATTCGACCTGCTTGAGGATCGCGTGATTGGGCAAATCGATCTCATTCCGCCAAGCAACGCCGGCTTCTCCGATACGCTGGATTTCCGTTTGATCCGCATCGCCACGCGAGCCGGTGGCGGCGGCGATTCCTGGACTCCGCGGCGCGAAATTCGCAACGATCCGCCGCGCCTGCGCCTGCACGTTTTATTCGATCCGCCCATTCGCGCCCGACAAGTTCGCATCGAGTTTCCCGAGCCATCCGCCCTCCCCGGCTATCGCACGGCGCGGCTGGTCGAGGCCATTTTCTGGACGCGCGAGCCGTAAACGCGCATGACCCCATTGACGATCATAAGCGAGAATCGGAAAATGGGCGGCCTGCATTTTCACGATTCATCCGTCTTTCTTCTTTGTGTCTTTGTGACTTCGTGGTTATTTATTTATGGATTCCCAGGATAATTATGTTTGGCCCTGTTCTCGACCACTGGATTTTGCGGCCGTTCACCCACAGCCGCAACCGAAGGACCGAATGCGAATTGGACGCGCAATGCCAGCGCGAAGAGGAATCTCCGCCGCTCGAAGCCGGGCGCGCGCGTGTGCTGAAAATGCTCGATCGCTTTGAGGGGCGCTTCCCGCTCCTGTCTGGCGCGCGCGACTATTTCGCCTCGTCTGTATATGCAATTTTGCGCAAACGCCAAGACCCATCCGCCTGAACCCGCCCGCCCGAAAGCGCCGGCTAAAGCGTCAGCGGCCCGATGGCGGCCACGAGTTCATCGTGAATCCGCCCGTTCGAGGCCAGAATTCCGCCAGGCAGCCGGACGTCCTCGCGGTTGAAATGAATCTCGCCGCCATCGAGCGTCGTCACGCGCCCGCCCGCCTCGGTCAGAATGATGTGCGGACCGCACAAATCCCATTCTTTGCAGTGGCCGCGCTCGGTGTTGACATACACATCCGCGCGCCGCAGCGCGATTTCCGCAAGTTTGACGCCCACCGATCCGCGCGCGTAATAGCGCTGGAAGGGAATCAACTCCATCACGCGAATCAGGCGGCGCGTCTGGTGCGAGGCGGACACAACGGCGGCCATTTGCTCCAGTTCGGCGGTCTCCGACACGACGAGCCGCCGCGATGGCAGAAATTGCGCCGATTCCGCGGGGCGCGGTGTTTCGTCCGGCGCGCGATGCCACCAGCGGGCGGCGGCGGGGGATGAGGCGGCGGATTTGGAGTCGCGCTCGGCATTTTCTCCGATGCCGGTCTCCGCGTCCACAAAGGCGCCTTCTCCCCGGACAGCCCAATACAAACGCCCCGCCAGAGGGTGATACACGACGCCCGCCACCGGATTCCAGACGCCGCCCTCTTCGACGACCAGGCCGATCTGTATGGCAAAATCGCCCGATCCGCGAATGAAGTCCTTCGTGCCGTCGATCGGGTCAACGATCCATACCGCGCGGCGTTCGAGGCGGATCGGATCGCGCACGAATTCCTCAGACAAATAGCCGAATTCCTCCGGGGGATAACGCCGTTGGAGCGACGCCACGATCAGCCGGTCGGCCAGTTTATCCGCGTCCGTCGAGGGGCCGTCCTTTTTGTGTTCGATTTCATAGGCCCCGCCGTGAAAATGACAAATGGCCGACCACGCTTCCAGGGCGGTTTGCCGCGCATGAGCTGCCGCTTGTTTCCAGTCCAGTTGAGTCAATTTCCCAAGTCCATTTCTAGGATTTATCCATTTCTATGGCCTCGACGGGGCATCCTTCGAGCGCCTCAACGCATAGTTGGCGTTCTTCTTCGTTTTGGGGCTGTTTATAGACGTAGGAGTAACCTTGTTCTTCATTGCGCATGAAATTGTCTGGCGCGGTAGCGCGGCAGGCGTCGCAATCGATGCACTGGTTATTCACGTAAAACTTGCCCGGAACATTTTCAGGGAGCCGTTGGAAATTTCCGACCATTCAGAAAGGCCTCCTGGGGTTGGATGTGCGCTGGCGTCTGGCGCGCAGTCCGCACCTATAGGCGGAGAAAACCGGAAAAGGTCGGCAAACAACCCAGGGACCCGCCCGGGGTTCCCGCCGTCAGAGATCATCTTAAATTGCCTGCCCCGTATGGATCAACGAGAATCCGGAACCCAAGCCCCTTTGGCCAGGAATTCGAATTGCCTATGGTGGCATGTGGTATGAGCATCCTGCCCATGATTCCGGTGGCATGAGCATCTTGCTCAAGAAGGTTTTGTCACATTGGGAGTTCCTGCCCCTTTGGCAATGTTGCATGTCCGCGGATTGATGGCCAATTCAGT
The DNA here is from genome assembly GCA_964446285.1 of uncultured Candidatus Sumerlaeota bacterium. Lineage (GTDB taxonomy): Bacteria > Sumerlaeota > Sumerlaeia > SLMS01 > CAYUNT01 > CAYUNT01. The sequence goes on from CAYUNT010000009.1 coordinate 39,404, forward strand.
CTCAAGAAGCCGTGTCCGCATGTTTGGCATGAGGGGCCGTGGCGCTGTTGACCACAGCGAGAAATTCCGTAAAATTCGCCGCCCGGATGGCTTGGCCCAACATGTCCGGGTCGCGGAAGGTTTTGCCGATGTCCGCCAGAATGGCAAGCTGCGCTCCGGCATCCTGGCGCGGGGTCAGAACCAGAAAAATCAGCCTTGCCGGACGCCCGTCTCGCGCGTCGAAATCCACTCCCTGAGGCGAGATTCCCACAGCCACCACAGGGTGGCGGATGCCATCAATGCGCGCGTGCGGCACAGCCACGCCATTGCCAATCGCCGTGGACATCAGTTGCTCGCGCGTCCAGACCTCCTCTGCCAGTCTTTCGGCCGGCTGGCGGACTCCTTCGCTAATGGCATCGCATAACTCGCGGATTGCGCCTTCGCGATCGCGCATTGCCAGGCGTTTCACAAAGCCTTTGGCGGACACGAACGAGGCAAAACGCGTCGGTTTTTTGCGCTGGAGAATGCGCGACATCGCCGTTCCGCTGGTAATGGAGGTGACCAGCGCCATCACAACCAGGGCGACAAAAAGGCGTTCGCCAATCACGCCCGCCTGCAAAGCCAGCAATCCGAGAATGATTTCCATTGCCCCGCGCGCGTTCAGCCCCAGCCCGACGGCCAGCGACTCGCGTTCGCTCAATCCGCTCAAGCGCGCCCCGAGACCGCCGCCAATTAATTTGCCCACCGATGCCACGATCAGGACAAACAAGACCAGCAGGGGATCGAAATTCGTCGCAAAGTTCACACGCAATCCAATGCTGGCGAAAAACAAAGGCGCGAAGATGAATGAGATGAATTGATCGAGTGTGGCGCGGGTGCGCTCTCGCAAATGGCGCGATTCCCCAAGCGCCACACCAAACATGAAAGCCCCAAAAATCGCGTGGATGCCAATCCATTCAGTCAGCGCGCCGCAGAAAATCGCCGTGGCAAGCGCAAATCCAAGAATTCCCCCCGGCCAGCTGGTGTGCGCCTGAATCCAGGGCAGAATCCGGTCCACCAGCCAGCGGCCCAAGGTAAGCATTAGCGCGGCAAACCCAAGCGTCATCCAGATAGTATTGATGACGCCGACGCCGCTCCCTCCTGTATGGCTTATCATACCCAGAATGATTGCGAAAATAATCCATCCCACCAAGTCGTCAAATATCGCCGAAGCAATAATGATCATTCCCAAATCGGTGCGGAGCAGGTTGAGATCATGAAGGATTTTTGCGATGCCGGGCAGCGCGGAAATTGCAAGAGCGGTGGCGAAAAAAAGCGCGAATACCAAATGATCGGCGCCAAGTTTTCCGCCCAGCATTTCCGGGAAAAACCATGCGCATGAAAATCCAAGCGAGAAAGGCACGGCAATTCCCATCAGGCTGACCGTCATGGCAGAACGCCCCTGGCGCCAAACCGTCGAAAGGTCGATTTCCATTCCCGCCACGAGCAGAAACAACGTGATGGCAAGCGTTGTGAAACCTTCCAGCGCCACGGCAGGCGGACCCACTGGCGGGAAGATTTTCATGCTCAATCCAGGAGCAATTGCGCCCAAAACCGTAGGACCCAGCAGGATTCCCGCAAGAATCTCCCCCAGCACGACTGGCTGGTGAAACCGGCGGGCCAGCTCGCCCAGGACTCGCGCGCAAGCAAGCAACACGCCGAGTGAGAGAAGGAAGGTCACAACTTCCGAATGCGATAGATGCGACATGTCAGCCCGCCGGAGTTACGGTGGATTTGGCGCCCGCCCCGCGCCTTCGATATAACAGCAAAGCGCAAGGCAGCGATTGAAGCACAAATTCCGTTGGATGCACGAAAAAGCGGTCCCAGAACGTAAGGCGGCGTCCGGGCGCGGGCAGAACAAGCAAATCCGCGCCAGTGATTCGCGCATGTTCAACCGCTCCGCTTCCTTCGCGCCCTTTCAGGCAAGCCAGCTCAATCTTCAACCCGCTCGTGTCGAATCCAGCTACGAAATCCTTCAAATCGAGCATCTCCGCCGTCTCGCACTGTTCCGCATGATCCAAAGCATCTTCGGAAGCAATTCCGCCCATGGAATCTCGCGCGCCAAGCAATTCATACTCCGACACGATGTGCACGATTTCCGTGCGCTCGCGGCGCGCCAGATTGGAGACAAAACGAAGCATGGCGGCGGAGGCAGAATCCATAGACACGGCTGCTACAATAGAGTGCAGTCGATTGCCTTCCGGGCGGGGTTCCGTAATCAGAAGGACAGAGCAGGGCGCATTCCTTGCGATGCGGCGCGCGACCGAACCGGCAAAAGCTTCGATCAACCCCTCGCGCTCAAGCGCTCCAGCCACAATCATGTCCGCGCCAATCCGCCGCGCCATCGCGGCAATCACTTTGTCCGGCCGACCAGGTTCAATCAGGAGATTGGGCAAAAGAGGGGCGGCCGAGTGCAGGGAGGCGCCATTTCCCGAAATCCCTTCCGCATGAAGGGCATATTGGAGGAGATCGCTCAAAAATGCGCGCCGTTCCGGTGTGTCTTCGCCCGCGTGAACGAAGTGAAGTTCTGCCTGGAAAAGACGGGCCAGGCGCGCCGCCTCGCGCGCCAGCGCCTGCGCGCGTTCCGACGCCAGAGACAGGCACGCCAAAATACAATGGATATCGTTGCCGGAAGAATTTGGGGCCGTCATGTTTTCCTGCCTGCAACTCTCAATTTCAAACTCGCAACCCGCAACCCACAGTCTCTACCCCAATCGCTATATACTCCAGCTCTCCATGTATTGCACCTCATTTCGAGAAACGCGCCTTAATTTTTCTATTTTGGCCTCCGAGCCGCCTGTTTTTCACTGAAATTTCTCATCTTTTGGATGTCCTTTGGGGTTGGGCGCTTGAATGCCTCGCCCAATCAGCCAGTATTGCTTAATCCCCATGCGCGGTTTCCCCAGAATAACCATATCTGTAGCGGCCTTTTTTTCAGTTTTATCTCGAATATTACTGGGCACAATGGCTAGCACCGGTTCGGGGGCCGTCCGGAAGGCCCGGTTCCATTGCCAAGTGTCGCGGATTACTTGGATGCGGTCTGGCGGAACATCGAGCTTCCAGGCCAGAAGCCAGGCAAGTTCCGGCTGGCGTAAAATCCATTGGGTGTCTGCGCGCAAGGCATAGGGGCGAGCCTGTTCCACGACTGCCCGCCCCGATAAAAACGGGTCCACCAAAGGAACCGCCACTTCGCCTCCCAAGGCGAGCGCCAGCCATCCAAACGCCGCGACGCCCAGCGGCGCTCCGGCCAGCCCGGCTCCAAGCCGGCTGCCTCGCCACAGCAATCGGATGCCCAGGGCCAGCGTGGCGGCGGCGAATACCCAAAGCGCCAGGTGGTCCGCCGTGGAGAGTTTCCTCATGCTCATGCTCAGCGGGCCAATTTCACTGTCTTTGGATAAGTGAAAGGCAATTTGTGGGATGATCCATGAATGGGCGGCGGCGGCGGAGGAGGCGAGAAAAAGAAGCCCCGCCGCAACAATTCGCGCGGCCGCGTCGAGGCGCACGGCCCATTGAAGGCTTCTGGATTTGCCGTTTGGCTCCGCTGCTCCTGCGCCCAGGGCGCTTGCCGCATATTCGCTGGCGATCAGAAGCGCCGCCGCCGGAAACGCGGACATGATATAAGGGCTTCGTTTGCCTGACATGGCCGAATGAAAAATGAATATGCCGAAAAACCACGCCAGCAAAAAGAAGTCCAGCGGATGCTCGCGCGCCAGCACGCGAATGCGCCGCCATGCCGCGCCGAAACATCCGCCCCATCCCGCCGCCACGCCCGCGGAGGCATCTGAATGCGCCACTTTATCCGGCTCAGCGGCGCATCCGCGCCCCAGGCGGCCCGCCATCAGAGCCAGCGCCGCCGGGAATAACAACGAGGCAGGGAAAAAGTCGCGCCAGAACGTCAGCGAAAAAAGCCAGAATGGTTCCGGGTGCGACCATGACCTGGCGGCGTATCCAAATCCATGAATTCCTGCCTGGCGCAGGATGGGCTGCGCGCCCACTTCCCGCGCCGCGATTCCAAGCCAGATCAGGCAAATCGCGAGACTGGCGCCCGCGGCTCCCAGATATAGGCCCCAGGTTTTTCGCGGCAGCGGCACTCCAATCACCCAGGCCGCCGCCAGAGCCGCCAAGGGCAGCGCCAAACCCACCGGACCTTTTGTGAAAACGGCAGCTGCGACACATGCAACGAAGGCAATCCCGCGCCCACATCCCCAGCGGCCCGCATCCACTGCCCCGGCAGCCGCCAGCAGCGCGCTCACTATCAGCAGCGAATAAAACGGGTCCACAGCCACCGAGGTGGCCAGTCCGCCCGGCAGCATGGCCACGCACCAGAGCAACCCCGCCGCAAGCCCTGCCGTTCTCCCGAAGCGCCGCGCCCCGAATTGTAAAACAAGCAGTCCGATGGCAAGCGTGGAAAGCATGCTCAACAAGCGAGGCGTGAATTCATTCGCCCCGCCCGCGAGTTTCATCAATCCCGCGCTTGCCCAAAAATAAAGCGGTCCTTTGTCCGGGTAATAATCGCCAAGCAAACGCAAGACGAACCAGTTTTTGCTCCCGAGAAGTTCGCGAGCCACCTGCGCCCAGCGAACCTCGTCAAAATGCCACAGTTCGCGCCCGTATAAGGCGGGAACCCAGGCCGCCAGCGCCACTACGGCCAGCCAGATGGCGCCGCTCCACGGGAATTCTCCCTGCGAGGCGGCGTGTTGTGCGGAAGCGCGCAAACTTTCCGGCGCGCCCGCGGCTCTGGAATCCGGCGCGGAAATGTTGGGGATCATGGACTATCCGAACATGCAAAAAACGAATCTAAGCCTGCTCTAGGCTGGCCTCAACAAAGGCCAGCAGGTTCTTATTCCCCCCGGGAATCCAGGGCAAGACAGAATGTAGTCATGGCGCAAGCAGCGGCCGTGGGCACTCGCAGCACATGGAGGGCCATGCGAACGCACGGAATTCCCCGCGCGTGGGCCAATTCCAACTCCGCGGGCGAAAATCCGCCCTCCGGGCCAATCGCAACAACAATGCGCGACATCCCGCGCACCGGCAATTCGCGCACCGGTAATTCAAAATCTGGCCGCAAACCTCCGGTGGCTTGGACGTCTCGTCCAAGATTCTCTTGCTGGCTTTCGGACAGGCTCTTGGGAGCGCCATGCGCCTCGCATCCGCGCTGGTTGTTCATCCTCCAGCGTTGGACGGCCTCAAAAAGCCATGCGGCTTCCTTTTGCTTCCCTGCTTGCGCCTCCGCGTCCGTGCTCAGAACTGCGTCCGGTTCCGGCGAGGCGATCCAGATGCCCCGGGGCGGTTGGACCGAATCGGCCGGCATAGGCTCGCCCGGCGGCGCTTGAATCGCCTGCCCGGCGGCGCCCGGCGGAGGCCCAATCTCCGCCTCGATCCACTCGGCAAAGGTTCGCGGCGGCAGGATGCGTGGAGAAATCCGGCGTCCGGATTGTTTCGATGCCGATTCGGCCACGCGCCGCCAGCGTTCGATTTTTTTCTCGATGTCGCCCGCGCCACCCAGGCGGATTACGCCCCGCTCGCAAACAAGAGGGAGGATTTCGTCCGCGCCCAGTTCCGCCAGGTGCTCGATGGCCAGTTCAAAAGCGCCGCCTCGGGCTAGCGAAAGCGCCACTGCCTTGACAACGCCAGTTGCTCCGCCGCCACCGCCATTCGCCTCTCTCGCCCCGCTAGTTTTTTCATCTCCTGGCGATGGCACATTGAATTGCCGCGACTCCAACTCGATCAGCGCGCCCTCGGGATCGGCCTCGACGACGCGCCCGAGCCACTCGTCGCCGTTACCGGGAAGCACAAGCACGCGGTCTCCGGCCTTGCGTCGCAGAACCACGGCCAAATGGCGGCTTTCGCGTGCATCGAGCCGGATGCGATCGCCGGCGCGGGCGCGGGCGGCTTGGGAACATGTGAATCGGGGAAGGCGCATAGGGTGGAGGGGTGTTGTGGGTTGTGGGTTGTGGGTTGTGAGTTGTGAGTTGTGGGTTGTGGGTTGTGGGTTGTGAGTTGTGGGTAG
>CAYUNT010000010.1:0-45166 GCA_964446285.1 uncultured Candidatus Sumerlaeota bacterium
AGAAGAAACACCACTAAACCCAGGCCTTCGCTTTGCTCCGACCTGGGCTGTATTGAATCCGGTCCTTCGGACCTGCTCTCTCGTTCGCGAGTGCAATTGCCCCCCCGCAGGCGCCCGTGAATTGGCAAGGCCTCCTTGCGGCGATTTACTGAAAACAATACTCAAGAACCGCCAAGCCGCATTCCGCCCCGATCAGGCGTTTTGCGCGGCTGGACGCGCTTTGAGCACCGTGTTTGTCAGCGTAAAAGCGCAAAAACTGAAAATGGTTCCCACCACAAATCCCTGAAGGCCCAATGGGCTTTTTAGTATATAACTCCATACGATCGTGGTGATCGCGCCTGTTGCCACCGCGGCATAGAATGACGGACGCACGACCTTGAAGCCGAGCAGCACGGCAACCAGAGGAACAAGAATCGTCGGCGCCCAGTAGTCGTAGGCCGCGATCAGGATGTCCAGCACATTAGGGATCATCACGGCGAAAGCCAGAGCCACGCTTCCGGTGAGGATGTTGGTCCAGCGGGCCACTGTGAGCATTTGGTGTTCGGTCAAGGGATTCTCGAGCAGAGGCTTCAGCACATCTTCCACCAGCGCCACCGAGGAGGCGTTCAGAAAAGAATCGGCCGACGACATCACGATCGACATCATGCCGGCGACAATCAGTCCGCTCAATCCCACCGGGGCGATCATTTTCACAGCGGTCGGCATGGCCAGATTGGACGCAAGACCGGGTTTGAGTTGCAGGGCAACGAGGCCGATTCCGCCTGCGATTATAAAAAATGGCGCGGAGGCCACGCCGCTCCAGAAATTGCCCCGCATAGTTGCCTTCGTGTCGTGCCCGATCAGCAAACGCTGCACATAAGGCGGCACAAGGGTTTCGCCCAGCAAAAACACCAGAAACAAAGAGATAAATGAGAGCAGCGGCATTTTTTCGCTGACAATTTGCAGATGACCCGACGGAATGTTATTTACGAATTTCGCCCATCCGCCGCAATGCTCAACCCCCATAAGAAAAAGAAGAGGAATGGCCACTATTAGAATAATGAATTGAAGGATGTCAGTTTTCACAACGGCCGTCATGCCGCCCACAGTCGAGTAAAAGAACACGATGCCACAGCCGATCAGGATGCCAATCATCGGAGAAACACCAAGATAGACATTGAAAATCGCGCCGAGAGCACTAACCTGCGCTCCGAGAATGCCCGCGCAAATCAGCATCGAGAATACGCCCGTGACGACCCGCGCCTTCTTGCCGTAGGCCGGTTCGATCAGATCGCCGACAGAAATGGCGCCGGGGAAGGATCCTTTGATTCGCGGCGAGACGAGCAAGGCCACGAGCATAATCTGCACACTGAATCCCAGAAGGGCCATTGGATAGGCAATGCCGTTGGAATAGACCTTGGAGGCGTTGCCCATCGAAAAACCGCCGCCGATAAAAGTGGCCGAGAGCGTGCAGAAGATCGCCAGCCAGCCGAAATTCCCATGCGAGATGGCAAATTCCCGGAAGCCGCCCAGTTTGCGGCAACTAAAGCCGATGTATAGCACGGCCAGCAAATAAAGAAAAATGATAGCGTTGTCTATCATGCGACATACACCTCGCGCGGGAAATCGTGTGCGAGCACGTGAAATGGCGTGCCACTAAACGGGATAGCAGCCTCTTCGCGAGTGACTGTGGCGAAATGCCTGGGGCAAAATCAAAGAAAATTGAATGGAAGGTGCAAAATGCGGCCGCGGCCGGAAGAACCCGGCATTTTGCAGGAAATTATTGGGGTTTTCGCCGCAGAAGGGCCATGAAAAAACCGTCGCCGGGAAGGCGAGTGGGCAGGAGCGTGGTCTGGAAAGCGCCCGGTCCAGGCGACCAGGCGCCCAAGCCCCAATGCTCAAGCGCGGCGGCAAGATCGCCCGGCTCGAACTCGGGCGAATCCTCCAAAAACGCAGCCACCTGCTCCTCATTTTCCTCGGGAAAAATCGAACACGTGGCGTAGAGAAGGCGTCCGCCCGGAGCGACGCGCCGCGACGCCGCGCGCAAAATCAGCGCCTGTTCGAGCCGGTGGCGCTCGATCATCTCGGGAGTCAGACGCCATGAAGCGTCGGGACGCCGCCGATACACGCCGCTGCCCGAACAGGGCGCATCCACCAAAACCGCGTGGAAATCATTGGGGATTTGAGCCTGTTGCTCGCGCAAGTGGCGAAGTTCGCGTTCGGTGGGCATGGGGAGATCACCCGGGGCGCGCGCGGCGCGGCGCGGGGTGAGACGGCGGGCGGTGGGATGAGGAAGGGAAGAGTTGTGAGTTGTGGGTTGTGAGTTGTGAGTGAAGAAGTGGTCAGTGGGCAGTGAACAGTGATCAGTGAGTGGTGAGTTGTGATCAGTGAGCTGTGAGTTGTGGGTTGTGAGTTGTGAGTGAGGAAATGCATCGGGCGCGTTGTCCGCGCCGGAATCATCTTCGTTATTCGACTGGTCTCTTTCGGAAAGATCGGGGGCGTCGATACCGAGAACACGCCGGATGGATTCCGGAACCTCTTCGCTGTCCGTCTGCGAATTTTCTGCGCCTTGCACGGCCCTTGCCCTTCGCACGCTCTCGGCCCTCTCTGCGTTCTCTGCGCTCTCTGCGGTAAATTCCTTCCCCTCTTTCTCCGCGTTTTCTGCGGTAGATTCTTTCTCCGTCAATCCGCGAGGGCTTATGCCGGGCGCGAGCGAAGAGGCGAAAAACTCGTCCACGGCTGCGTTTTTCGCGGCATCCTCGCTGAATGCACGTCCCGCCTTGCCGCGCAACAGCGCCCGCGCGGCCTGCAATTCCTCTTCGCTGAAGGGATCGATCAGGGCGCGGCGAATGGTGAACAGTCCGGCGTGCGAAGCCCGTTCGCGCAGACGCGCCAGCCGGCCCGCATCCACGTCCAGCGCCCAGATCACACCACGATTCTCCATCAGTGCGCCCAGTTGCAACGTCTTGCCCCCCGCGCCCGCGCAATAGTCGAGGACGCGCTCGCCCGGACGTGGTCCAAGCGCCAGGCCGACAATCTGGCTCGATATATCCTGCACTTCGAAAAGCCCCTGCTCGAACGCGCGGCTGCGAAACAGATTCGCCCGATGCACCACAAGAACCGCATTCGGGACGGGCGGCATAGGCTGGACGTGATACTTCTCTTCACGCAATTGGCGCATGGCTTCGTCCGGGGCGGCTTTGAGGGAATTCACCCGCAAATAAACCGGCGCGGGTTGTTCGAAGGTGGCGGCCAGCGCCCGCACCTCGTCGTCGTCCAATCGCCGCCTCAGACGCGCGCTCATCCACCACGGCAGAGAATGCTCCCAGACAAGCGCGCGTCGAGAATCGCCTTGTGTTTCCCTGGCGATTGCATCGGGAGGCGGCGTGGCTCGCGCCTCGCCGGCAAATTGAAGAATGGCGCGCGCAAGGCCGGCGCACCAAGGCCGCCCCGCCGCTCCTTCTGCCAGGGCCGCCAGTTCGTCCTCGGGGTCGAGCGTCCCCACCCACGCGCGCAATGCACGCGCCAGATGATCGAGAGGTCCGCCCGCTCCGCGCGCCGCCCAAGCCACTGCCGCCTCGGGAAGGTCAAGAGGCGGCGGACTCGATTCGAGCCAGGCCGCAGCGAATTCCATTGTTTTATTTGCGTTTTCGGCGGGGACCGCGCCTGGGTGCGGCGATGAAAATGGGGCCGGGGAATTCAGCAAGGGCGGAAGAACGCCGAGATGCCGCGCCCGCGCGACGTCAAGCGCGAGCAGAGGTTGCGGAAGGCTGGATTCCGTTGTGGCGGAGCGAACCGGGCTGGCCTTCTCCTCTGGCGGCTTTTGATTTTGTTTGGCCTGCGGCGAAGGCGCCGTCTGGCGCGCCAGAATTTCCAACTCGCGCGAAATTCCCGGGCTGTTCTCCAGCGCCAGCGCCCAAAACCATAAGGTCCGCGGACGCTGACGCGCCATGGCATACGCCGCCGACGACACCCAGCGGCGCGCGTCGTGTCCCCAACGCCGCCCTTCGACGCGCATTCGCCGAGTCACCACCTGATCCGCCGGGCGTTCGTCGGCGATCGCCTCCTGATACAGAGCGCCAACCCATTTCAGCCATTGGCGGGCGGTTTCTTTGCTGCTCATGCACGCGAACACCGTTTTCTGCGCAATCGCCCCGTGGAGAACTGATGGGACCTATAAGACTTATAGGACCTATGGGACGAGTGCGATGCAAGAAACGTGTGGGACTTGCATTTTCTGATCACTTCCCACTGTTCACTGCCCACTGTTCACTTCTTCTCCCCCCCAAGCGCATCGAGCGGGACGAGAATCTCGCGGTCGAAATTCTCGACGGTCATCTTCACAAGCGCCCGCTGATATTGGCGCGAGGCGTGCGAAATCTGAAGGTCCGCGCTTTGCATCCCTTCGGGCAGCGGTCCCAGTGAAAAATATCCATGCTCATCCGCCAGGGTGGTCAAACTGGCGAATCCCCCGCCGGGCGCCATCAGATCAATCCGCGCGAATTCGGCCGGCCCGCGCTCGCGCAATACGAATCCGCACAAGGCTTTTCCGAGAGGACGAACCACAAGCGGCCGCAATTGCGTCACCTTGCCCGGTTCGAGGCGGAACACCGTCGAACGCCCCACGCCCGCCGCCTCGCCGTCGGCCACCTCGATGCGATACCACTGGCCCGCCGCCAGGCTTTCGAAACGCACACCGCCGCCCGAATCTGTCCGTTCGCGATCCACGGGCCGCACACGCCAGGCGGGCGCGGGACCAAGCGACATAAGATTAATGAGGACGTCGCGCAGCGGTTCGCCACGGCCTCCGAGCACGCGCGTGGCCACGGCAAGCGAATGCGTCGTTGGGAGTTCGAGGCTTTTCAGATCGCCTGTGTCAGGCGATTCGGTCCGCAATCCCGCCGCAAATGCAACAAATGGCATATTGCTCGGCGCGTTCCAGGAGGGTTCCAGAGAAAGCGGATTGGCCTCCGCCAGCGAGGCGGGGGCGGCCTTTGCAACGGCTTTTTCCGAAGCGGCGGCCGCAGACGCGGCGGCAGCGTTGGCGGAAGCATTTGCGGCGGCGATTGAACTCTGAGACGTTGCGAAATTCGCGGCGGAAGTCCGGGGAGATTGGGATGTGGCCTCGTCGGCGCTGCCGAGCCATCCAATGCTCTGGCGCGCCTGCATCCGGTCGCGCGCCTCAACGATGGCATCGATCTTCGCCTGGAGAAGGGCCAGGCGCTGGGCGTGGTTCAGAGAGGAATCGTCGCGCGAAAACACGCGGAAAATCAGCGGATCGCCCCCGCGCTGCGTTTCGAGCACGCCATCGAGCGAATACCATTTCGGATCGTCCACCCAGGCCCGCAACGCCTGGCCAAATCGCAGTCCGGTCACTTGGCCGTGGCCGTTTTCGGGCGTAACAACGGTGATTGCGGGCTGCCCTTCGGCCGCGCAACGGATCGCGACATTGCCAATTCCGGTGTAGGAATAATCCTGCGCGATGACCCAGACGGCAGACTGCTCGCCCGGCGCGGCGGCGGAGGAAGGGGAGGAGGGGGAGAATTGCGCTCCGGCCCGGGCGCTGCAGACGGCCAGCACCCCAAGGACCAGCCAACGACACATAAAGAGGATTTGTCTCATTCCTGAGAACCCCCGCGATTGGGCACATTCGCAATTTGACGTGTTCGCGCGCCAGAGAGAAAAAAATGAGGGCCGCGCCTCAAATCCGCCTTATCGCCGGGAAACGGCATGAAGCATGCCATGCTTCTATCTGTCCGCGACCCCGGGCGGCAGGGAAGTCTCACCCTATTGCGGCATCGCTGTCAACGCCGCGCCTGCGATGGGCAAATAGGTTTCCCCAGCGCCAGGCTCCGCGAACGCGGGGATAGGAAGGCGCGGATGAAGGATGTGTTCTCTTCCAACCCCAATCTCTGCGAACGCGGGGATAGGAACGGCGCGAGTGCGGAGCCTCGCGATCCCAGCGAGCAGGGCGAATCTCTGTGATTCCAGAAGGTCTGCATCCATAGGCGCGAGGATTTTGCTTGTCAAAACGCCTAAACGTTTTACCCAATCCCACCGCCTGGGCCGCGCCGATGTCCGGGTTTCCTCATATTGTCGCATTGCCATAAGTGTCTGTCCGAAAACCTTGAAGAGAATCTTGGGCGAGACGCCCAAGCCACCGGAGATTCATAAATAGACTCGAAACAGGATTTGCAAGCTATGAGTCCTTACCGCTGCCACGTAATCTCGAACACGCACTGGGACCGCGAATGGCGTTACTCGTTCCAAGCCTATCGCATGGACCTTGTGGATTTGATGGACCGCCTTCTCGACCTGCTCGAAACCCGCCCGGAATACCGCGCGTTTTTCCTCGATAGCCAGACGGTGATCCTCGAAGATTACCTGGAAATCCGCCCGGAAAACGAAGAGCGCGTGCGGCGCATGGTGGCCGCGGACCGCCTCCAGATTGGGCCGTGGTTCACGCTGCCCGACGCCTGGGGATGCCCGGGCGAGGCGCTCGTTCGCAATTTGCTGATGGGACACCGCGTGGCGCGCCGCTTCGGGCCGGTGGCGAAGGTAGGCTACACGCCGTTCTCGAATGGGCAGATTTCACAATTGCCGCAAATCTATCGCGGATTCGGCATCGATTCGTGCTTCTTTTACCGCGGCATCGGCAAGCACGTGGCCAAGTCCGAGTTCATCTGGGAATCGCCCGATGGCACGCCGGTTTTCGGGTTCCGGTTCGGCGATTACGCGCGCTACAATTACTATTATCTGCTCTATCGGCCGGGTCTGCTCGGGCGGACGCTGAAGATGCGAACCTACGACTGGACGCCCGAGGAGATGCCCTGCCGCGTGGCCACGGAACAGGCTTACGACCGGCAATACGGCTGGGGAGCGCAGCGGCTGCGGGTTCATGAGGAATTGCTCGATGCGTCGCTCGATGAGGCGATCCAAAACACGGCGCCCGACGCCACAACATCGCAATTGCTCTACATGATGGGGCACGATCATTCGTTCGCGGCGGAAGGCGAAATCGACCTCATCCAGGCGTTGCAGCGGCGTCTGGCTGGCCAAAATCGCGAGGAAATCGTCCACAGCACACTCGCCGAATATATGGAGGCGTTCCGGCGCGAGGCGCATGATCTCCAGGTGTTGCGCGGAGAAATGCGCCATACGAACAAAGAAGGATTGTGGACGAACCTGATGGCGATGATTCTTTCGTGCCGCCTTTACCTCAAACAACGCAACGCCCGCCTGAACGCCCGCATCCTCCACGAGGCTGAGCCGCTGGCCGCGATGGCCTGGCTCACCGGCTCGCCCTATCCCGCGCCTTTCTTCGATGTGGCGTGGAAGAAAATCCTCGTCAATCAGGCGCACGACGCGATCGGCGGATGCAGCATGGACCGCGTTCATGAGGAGATGCTGGGGCGCTGGAATGAGGTCGAAACGCTGGCGGACGAAATCAGCCGCCGCTCTATGCGCGATGTAGCGCGGCGCATCGGCGCGGCGGTGATCCCGGACGATTGCCTTCAGCTGACCGTCTTCAACACGCTCGGACACGAGCGCACAGGCGTCGTGGATGCGATTCTCGATGTGCCGTCAGCGTTTCCTCCGGGGCCATTGCGCGTCGAAACGCCCGAGGGGCAGCCCGTCGCGATCCAATGCGCCCCGGCAGAGGATTACACCGCTACGATCGAAGGCGGATACGAACTTTCGATGGAATTTGGCGTGCGGCGGACGCGCGCGCGGCTTTATTTGGAAAACCTCCCGGCGTTTGGATATTCCACTTACGTTATGCGCCCAGGCGTCGCGGCGGAGGCGCAGGGCCAGAGAGTGGGAGGGGAAGCAGACAAGTTGGATGGGTCCGGCGCCGATTACGAGATCGAAAATGAGTTTTACACGCTGCGAGCAAACACCAATGGCACATTCCGCCTGACTGACAGGCGCACTGGCCGCGTGTTTGACGGCCTCGGGGCGCTGGAGAACACGGCGGAATTTGGCGATCCGTGGAACCGCAAAACCCCGCCCGGCGACCGCGCCATCCTCTCGACACGCGCTGCCTCGCGCCGCCACACGCGCCCGGCGCAGGTAATCGAGTCCGGCCCGCTCGCCTCGACGCTGCGCATCGCGTATTCGCTGCGCATCCCCGCCGCAAAAGACCCGGCCGCGGATGCCCGCTCGGCCGAGACCGCCGAGTTGCCCATCGCGCTCGAAGCCACGTTGAAAAAAGGATCGCGCGTTGCGGAAATCACGCTGCGGCTTGAGAATCGCGCTCGCGATCACCGCCTGCGCATTCTTTTCCCCTCGGGAGTTCGCAAGGCGCAATCCTCATGGGCCGAGGGGCAGTTCGACGTCCTCGAACGCCCAATCCGCATCCCGCCCGCCGAGGGCTGGAAGGAGCCGCCCTATCCGACGCATCCGATGTGGAACTTCGTCGATGTCAGCGACGGGCGCGAAGGATTTGCCGTTCTCAACGACGGTTTGACGGAATACGAGGCGGTGGATGACGCGCGCCGCACGGTGGCGATCACGCTGTTGCGCGCGTTCGGCAAGTTTGTGTTTGGCCGCCCGACGCCCGGTTCGCAATGCCTCGGACCGCATGTATATCGGTTCGGTATTGTGCCGCACGCGGGTTTGTGGAGCGACGCCGCGCTGCCGCGTTTGACCGCCGAGTTCATCACCGCGCCCGTCGCGCTCGAATCCGCCCCCACGCGCGGACAGGAAACGCAAATAGTGAAAGGCGTTTCGCTGCCACTTCGGCACAGTTTCCTGGGTTTCGAGCCATCCGGCGCGGCGCTCGTCGTCAGCGCGCTCAAACAAAGTGAAGACGGACGCGATCTGGTGCTGCGCGTGTGGAATCCGCTCGACCGCCCTGTGGAAACCGCGCTTCGGACGGGATTTCCGGTTCGCGAGGCCGAACGCCTGACGCTCGAAGAACTCCCCCTCGCGCCGCTGGCTGTCGAGATGCCATCCGGCGGCACGGCATCAGGTGGCGGGGCATCCGGTGAAGCGGCGGCGCGCGTTCCCCTTGTCATCGAACCGAAAAAAATCGCCACGCTGCGCCTGCGGCTTTAAGAAGAGCTCCCATCGACACTCCAAAGCGTTTTTATAGTTTCGCAGGTCTTGTATGGATCCGATGGCCGGCTCGCTCCAGGAATCTGGACCAAATAGACCAATGGAGTGCGACAATGTGCGGCATTTCCAGCAAAGCGCCTGGAAAAATGCGCCGCTTGTCTTTACCCATATAATTGAAAATAATAGAGATAACCGCTAAATGGATTCTTGCCTTGAAACTGGTTCATCTTTTGCGTAAGATGATTACACGAAGCAACGAATAGATTCGTTGTTTCGCCATAACGTTGCGGATTGAGAGTTCCACTCAGGAGGACCCGAATCATGATGCTCCGAATGAAAGTTCTCGCGCTATCGGGCGCGTTTGCGCTGTTGACGCTGGGCGCGTGGGCGGATTGCGGAAAGTGCGGGGGGACCGATAAGGACAGTCAAGCATCTTGCGCCGCCGCTAAGGCGGATAAGGATGGCGCCACCGCCAGCGCATGCAGCGCAAAGGCCTGCACCGCCGCGGACAAAGAAGGAAAAGCCGCGTGTTGCACCAAGGGCGCGGATGGCAAAGTGTCGTGCAAAAACGCCGATGGCAAGGCCTGCGTCTGCAAGGGGGCGGACAAAGAAGGAAAAGCCTGTTGCGCCAAGAGCGCGGATGGCAAATCGGCCTGCAAGGCGGGCGATGGGGCAAAGTGCGCGGCGGCCAAAGGAGAAATGAAACAAGGGGCGAAGTGCGAAATGACAGGCGAGAAGAAGGGGGAAATGAAGGGCGGATGCTGCGCAATGTCCGCCGGGACGGGAATGAAATCGGAAATAAAGAGCGCCGCCTCCTCCGCGTCTTCGGCTTCTGAAGCCGCAGCGGGCGCGCCGGCCAAGGCTTATGCCGTCGATTCCAAAGTGGCCGATTTCTCGCTGCCCGAAGCCAAATCCGGCAAGGAAGTCAAGTTGTCCGAAGTCGCCGGCGAAAAAGCCACCGTCCTCGTCTTCTGGAACCAAAACTGCCCGTATGTCCGCGAAGCCGCGCCGCGAGTGGCCGACCTGGCGAAAGCCTATGCGGACAAAGGCGTCAAAGTCGTCGCGATCGACGCAGGCGTGAACAACTCGGCCGGCGACATCAAAACCTACGCGGAAGGCCAGCCTTTTACCGTTCTCGTGAACAGCGACAGCCGTGTTGCTTCGTGGTTTGGCGCGACACGCACGCCCGAAACCTTCGTTCTGGATAAAGACCGGAAGGTGATTTACCACGGGGCGTTCGACAGCGGCAAAAGCAAGACCGAAAGCGGAGCGCGGGAAGACTATGCGAAAAACGTGGTCGATGCCGCGCTGGCTGGCAAACCCCACACAACCACCAGCCGCGCATTCGGGTGCTCGATCAAATACGCCGAGGGCGTAAAGCCGCTCGCGAGCGAATAAAGCGAAGCAGGTGGGTAAGTGGGAGGCCGGCCTCCATTCAGGTCTGCCCCAAACAGGCGACTTGTGAGAGGGGGAGGGCAGGAGGAGGAAGGGCCGGGAGCCAAAAGGGGAGGTGGAGGAATGAAAGGCAGGGGCCGTTGGGCCAGAGCAATCATGGCGCCAGCGGCCCTTGCGTTTTCCAGCTTGGCGAAATACGGGCAAAATTGGCACCTGCCTTTGCCAAAAGCGTATTTCCGGTTCTTGCTATCCTATGGATTTCATAGGTCTCATAGGTGCCATTTTTAGGGAATCGCAAAGCGGCAGATACTGCGGGGAAGGCAATAGTCAAACTTGGAGATGCTTGCCCATGAAAGCAAAACGCCTTGTTTGGCAAAATGGTATATGCCAATCCGGATTGGCGCCTGTGTGGCGCAATCATGGGACAAATGAGACCTATGAGACGCATGGGACTTTTACCAGAGAAAACGCAAATCCCATGAGGCATGGCAGAGCATTGGGAAATGGCTTGGCGCCGGTGATTGTCGCGGCAGGTGTTGTCTCCCTGATCTGGCAGGCCGCCTTTGCCGTCTCCGCGCCCGCTCCCGGGGACCCAGCGCCCTCTGGCGCGGCCGCCGCCAGACCCCAAACCGCCCAGGCGGATGCGGCGACGTCCGCCACGCAGGCAGCCGCAAAACCCTTCGCATTGCCTCCGGCAGGGCAGGCTCCAGTGATTGGAGAAAAGGAAGTGGCGCAGGTGCTCCAATCGCACGGCGCGCGACTGCTCGTGGCGAACTTCTGGGCCACATGGTGCGAACCGTGCGTGAAAGAGCTGCCCGATTTCGCCGCCGCGTCAAAACGATTCAGCGGCCAAGGGGTCAGGTTCGTTGGGTTCTCTCTCGATTTTCCTGAAGACGCCGCCACGCGCGTTGCGAAATTCCTGCAAGCAAAGCAAATCCCCTACCCGAATTTCGTTCTAGACGTGGATCCGAACGTCCTGATCCCGCGCTTTTCCGCAAAATGGACGGGCGCCATTCCCGCCACTTTTCTCTATGATTCGCAAGGACGGCAGGTGGGCGGCTATCTTGAATCCCTGACGGCCGATCAACTTGACGCGGCCATTCAGAGGGCGTTGCCTCAGGCCCAAGGGGCTGCCTCCCCAGCATCATCACCAGCGGCTTCCCCCGTTGCGGCACGTTGAGGCGCGGCAAAGAGCGGGAGGGGCGGGAAATATCATGCTGCCATGCCACTTTGCGCGTGCGGCGAAGCTTGACAATCGCGCCCAATCGCCATAAATTTTTTCCAAGATGATTGTGAAAAATGCCACAATTATTGTGATGTTTTTCACAATCACAAAGTCTTTCCCCTCAGCGCGCGGAGGAACCCTGTGAAAATCCTGCTTATCGCTTCGGAAGCTGTTCCCTTTGCCAAAACCGGCGGCTTGGCCGACGTAGCCGGTTCGCTCCCCATCGCCCTCTCCGCGCTCGGGCACGACGTCCGGCTCGTCATGCCGCTTTACAAATCCATCGATCCGGCGAAATTCGGACTCCGGCCCATCCTCGCCGAAATCGACACACATTTCCCGGGCGTCACGCATCGCGGATACGTCCAGCGCGCCACGCTTCCCCAATCGAGCATCCCGGTCTATTTCATCCAGCACGACGGGTTTTTCGGCCGCGAGCAATTTTACGATAAAAACGGACACGATTATCCCGACAATCCGATGCGTTTCGCGTTCTTCTGCCTGGCGTCGTTGTGGATGCTCAAGGGGCTCGACTGGCAGCCGGACCTGATTCATTGCCACGACTGGCAGGCGGCGCTGGCGCCGGCGTATCTGCGCCATCATCCCGAGATGAGCAAGGATCCGTTCTACGCGCGCATCAAAACGCTTTTTACCATACACAACATGGCATTCCAGTGCGTCGTGGATTCCGAATGGATGACGCGCCTCAACCTTCCCTGGAGCCTTTTCACACCCGAAGGCGTCGAGTATTACGGCAAACTCAATATCATGAAAGCGGGCCTGCTATATTCGAATTATATATCAACCGTGTCGCGCCAATACGCGAAGGAAATCCGCACGCCCGAATTCGGCTGCGGCCTCGAAGGGATTCTCGAAAAGCGGAGTTCCCACCTGGCAGGAATCCTGAATGGCATCGACACAAGCGTATGGAATCCCAAAACCGACACGCTGATTCCGGCGCAGTTTTCCGCGGGAAATCTAAAGGGAAAGACGAAATGCAAAGAGGATTTGCAGAAGTATTTTGGCTTTCCGCCGAAGCCCGGAACGCCCATCATCGGCATGATCTCGCGTCTGACCGAGCAAAAGGGATTCGACCTCGTGGCGGAGGCGATGGATTCGCTGATGGAATTTGACCTTCGCCTGGTTGTGCTCGGCCTGGGCGATCCGAAATATCACCAGATGCTCGAGAGCCTGGCGCGGCGCTATCCGCAGAAAATCGGCGTGAAACTTGGATTCGACGATAAACTGGCACATTGGATCGAGGCGGGGTCGGACATGTTTCTCATGCCGTCGCGCTTCGAGCCGTGCGGACTGAATCAGTTTTACTCGCTCCGATACGGCACAATTCCCATCGTGCGCAAAACAGGCGGACTGGCCGACTCGATCATCAACGCCACGCCCGCAACGATTAAAAGCGGGGCGGGAACGGGATTTGTTTTCGTTGAGCCAAATCCCAAGCGGATGCTCGACGCGGCGCGCCGGGCCGTCTCGCTCTACAAAGGCAATCCGACGCAGTGGAGCAAACTGATCCAAAACGCAATGAACAAGGATTATTCCTGGGAAGTTTCGGCGAAGGAATACGCCAAATTGTATAAGAAAATCACGGGCTGAACCAGAGCAGGGCGCAACTCAAAAGAGCGCGGGATATTTATCTTTGGTTTGGCGGCGGGGAATTCGCAGTGCCTTGGAGCCTTTCCCCAAGGTGGCATTCGTTCCTCGCTGACCCCAGGCTTGTTGCATAAACCCTTCGAGACACACAGGAAATCGGCGGCATGTAAAGGCCGTTTGCTTGCTGCCAGAGACGCTAAATGCGCACATTTGACGCGCTGAATCCGAATCGAGCTTCTTGTGGTAATCGCAGCAGAGAATGGGAGAAAAGGAATCAGATAAAACGCGCGTTGCTGAAACCGTTCCCAAAGCATTTCGCGGGCGTTTGCGAAGCCGGGGCGCAACGCGCAAAAAATCTCATGATTTTTTGATGGATACTGGGATGGGTGTTGCATTAGCGTTGGATTTGCGGACCGGAATGCGTCCCTTTTGGGCAGTGCTAATGCCATTTTGACGCAACCGGTTGCGACACCTGAATGACGAAGTCGATTTCCAGCGGCCAGACCTCCGCAGCCGCCTCCGCCCCCTTCCCCAATTCACGCGGTTATTCCGCGCGGGGCATTCGAAGCGCCCAGGCAAATTTACCCGACTGGCCGCGCAATCTCAGCGAAAACAATGTTCCCAAACAGCGAGGCCTCCCATGAAACGCAGTGAAATCAACGAGATCATCCGCGAGGCGTGCGCCTTTTTCGAGGAGCATCGTTTCGCCCTCCCGCCTTTCGCGCACTGGACACCCGAGGAGTGGCGCACCAAAGGGCATGAGGCGGATGAAATTCGCGCGAATATGCTCGGGTGGGACCTGACGGATTTTGGATCGGGCAATTTCAGCAAAAGCGGCCTGACGCTTTTCACCATCCGCAATGGGAACCTCAAGGCGGCCGGCAATCACAAAACATACTGCGAAAAAATCATGATTGTCCGCCCGCGCCAGATCACGCCGATGCATTTCCACTGGGCAAAAACTGAGGACATCATCAATCGCGGCGGGGGCAATTTGCTCATCGAACTTTATATGGCTGATGAGAAGGACGCCTTGGGAAAATCCGATGTGATCGTCTCGACCGACGGCGTGGAGCGCTGCGTCGCGGCGGGCACGATCCTCTCGCTCGGGCCGGGCGAAAGCATCACGCTGACGCCGCGCCTTTACCACCGCTTTTGGGGCGAGGAGGGCAAAGGCAATGTGCTTGTCGGCGAGGTCTCGACGGTGAATGACGACACGGCCGACAACCGCATCCACGATCCGATCGGGCGATTCCCCGCGATCGAGGAAGACGCGCCGCCTTTCCGCCTGCTGTGTTCGGAATATCCGAAGGCGGCGTAATCGCGCTGAGTGGGATTTGGCTTGCTCCGATCTTTCGCGCGTCTGAAATTTGCATTGGAACCTGCAAGCGGCCCATGCCGGGCGGGCGAAACGCCTCGAAATCAATGCCTGGCCTTGGCGCCCCGGAGATAGTTGCGCCCCGCCGCTGTTCGCAAGTCCCATCACAGGCTGGCATCCCCCACTGCCGCCAGACGCGGAGAAAACACATAATGACAAACATGGCGGATTCCCCCTCTTCGATTCCGGACAAGATGCAGCATTCCGCAAGCGAGATGCCGCGAACTCCGGCTCCGACAACGCCTCCCCCGTCTTTCCCCGCGGATACGATCTGGATGGACCTCGGCGAATGCGCGGCGGCCCAGCCTCCATTCACTTCGCTCAATTATCAGCGAATGAGCGAGATTTTGCAGCGGCTCAAGGGCGAGCACAATGAGCGGCTGACGCTTTCGCACGCGGGCGCGTCGGCCGAGGGGCGAAACCTCTGGACGATCCGCCTGGGCGCGGGACCGCGAAACATCATCATCTGGGCGCGCCAGCATGGCGATGAACCGCTTTGCACGGCCGCAGCGCTAAATATAATTAACTACTTATGTTCGAAATCCGCGGATCCCGTGGCGGCGGCGATTCTGAACGGGGCAACGCTCCTTTTCGTTCCCATGGTGAATCCGGACGGCGCGCAGCGCTTCACTCGCCGCAGCGCGATGGGAATCGACCTCAACCGCGACGCGCAGCAGGCAATAACCCCCGAAGGCCGGGCAATGCTGCGCCTCAAGGACGACTTCGCGCCGATCTCGGCGTTCGCCCTGCACGATATGGGTCCGCGCAAGGCCACGGTTACGGACGAACAACTGGTTGCGCTGGCCATCCTCGTTAATCCGTTTGACAAACAGGGCAACACGAATGACGTGCGGATGCGGGCCAAGCGCATTGCCGCGCGAATGATCGAGGCCACGGGCGCTGTGGCCTACCGGCACATCGCGCGCTACGACGCGCCGTTCATGCCGCGCGCATTTGGCGATTCGATGACCCGATGGGGCGTTCCCACGGTTCTCATTGAATCCGGCGGATGGTTCGAGCCGGACGCTGAGACATTTGTGGCCCGCCTTCATGCGCTGGCGTTGCTCGCCGGACTGCACGCAGTGGCCACCGGAGCAGAACGCGCCGCGAATCCCGCGATGTATGACGCGCTTCCGCTCGATACCGGGCGCCCCTATTTCGATATTGTTATTCGCGCGGCATCTTTCCTCGATGGATCGGGGCGCCCGCTCGCCCAGGGCGATTTTGCCATCAATTGCGAAACGCACCACCGCCGCGAACACGAGGAACGCTTTCAGCCGCTGGGCATCCTGGCCGACATGGGCGACATGAGCGAGGACACGGGCAAGACGGAGTTGCGGGCCGAGGGGTTGCTCCTCACGCCCGGCTTGGCGGGCATCGCGCCGGGCATCCGCGTGCAAAATCCTGGAGAACTTGAGAATCTGCTGCCGTGCTTGCGGGCGGGTTTCACGACCATCGCGGGCGGATGCGGGCCTTTCTCCGGGCGCGAGGAACTGGCGGCATGGAAAAAGGAACTGGCCGATTGCCGCGCGCCGGTTAACTTCCTCGCCTTCGAGGTGGTGAACACGCTTCAGGAGGTGCTCGAACGCCACGGGCAATCGGAGACATACGGACTGCTGGTTCCGAATTTGAATGTGGCGCCGCCGGATTTGCTTGCGGCAATTCATCTTTTCCATCCCGCGGCGCATTCCGCGCTCACGCAAGAACAGGAAGAGATGCGCCTGTCGGTGGATTTGCTCCTGCGCGCGGTGGGCGATCCTCGCGCGAACCGCCTGCATTTGCTCGTGCGCCCGGCTGATCCTGTGCGTCCGCCCGAAGACACGCAGGCGGAAGTAGCGCGGCTGCTCAAGGCGCTGTTCGCTGCCTTTATCCGCCACCCCGATCAGATTGGCATCACGGTAGATACCACCTGCGCGGCGCTAGGCATTTTCCCCAATCCGCCAAATTTGGGCGGGATCGGCGGCGGTCGAAGCGCTCCGGCGGATTTTCTCGCCCGCACAATCGCCACGCTTCGATGCAAGGAAGAAGACCATCTTTCGATGATTGTGAGCCGCTTGACGTATCAGCCCGCGATGGCGCTCGGGCAAAACGGAACGGGCGCGGTGCGCCAGGGCGGACACGCGGATTTTGCGCTATACGAGGTGGCTGGTCCGGCTCAAGGTGCGTCCCCCGGCGCGCCTTTGCCGCTGGCGCCGCGCGTTGGAATCCCGCGCCATGTGATCGTCAATGGAACCCTTGCGCTGGAAAATGGAAAACCCGTTCAGCCGTATGGAGGGCTGGTTATTTTGCGATGAACGCACGGAATCTCCCGGTTTCATCCGCTTCTTGCGATGCCGCCGCCGATGCTGCCAATGCGGCGGCCGCCGCGCTTCTCCTCAGCGCCGACATCGGAAACACCAATATCACGTTTGGAATTCACGATGCGAGCGGGCGCGTCGCTCATCAATGGCGGATGGCGAGCGATCTGCGCCGCACGGAGGATGAATACGCGGCGCTGCTGCGACAGTTCGAGGCGGACGACCGCAAGCCGCGCGGAGAATGGACGGGCGCAATTATCTGTTCGGTGGTGCCCGCGCTGACTCCGATCCTCGAACAGGCCATCGCGCGGGTTCACGGAGTTGATCCGTTTGTGCTCGACGCGGATTCGCGCATGAACATCCGCAACGGATACAAGAATCCGCACGAGGTCGGCATGGACCGCCTGGCCAACGCAGCGGGCGGGCGAGACCGCTATGGAACACCGCTCATCGTTGTCGATTTCGGCACGGCGACAACACTCGATGTGATTTCCGCGAAGGGCGTGTATCTGGGCGGGTGCATTCTGCCGGGGCTGGATACGTCGGCCGAGGCGTTGTTTTTGCGGACGGCGAAGTTGCCGCGGATTTCGGTGGTGGGAACTCCGGAACCGCTCGGGCGCACAACGGTCGAGAGCATCCGCTCGGGATTGTTTTTCGGCGCGGTGGGCGCGGTGGATGGCCTGATCGAGCGCCTTTGGGATGCGACGGGCGAGCGCGGGCGCGTGGTCGCCACGGGCGGGCTGGCTGAACGGCTGGCCGTGCATTCGAGGCACATCGAACTCGCCGATGCCGATCTGACGCTGCATGGGCTTTGGATTTTGTGGCAACTCAATCGCGGCGGAGCGGGCGCGCGAGCACGGTCTCGTAAATCCGGCCGACGCGCTCGATCATCCGCTCGACGCTGAATTCGGCGCGGGCGCGGCGGCGCGCGGCTTCGCCCAGGCGCAGGCGCAAGGCCGGGTCGCGCAACAGGCGGCCCAGGCCATCGGCCAGCGCGGTGGCGTTCGCGGGTTCGACAATCAGGCCGGTTTCTTCATGGCGGTTCACATAGGGAACGCCTGTGTCGAGCCGCGTGCTCACGACTGGTTTTCCGCAAGCCATTGCTTCGATTTGCGCGATGCCAAACGCCTCCGAACGGCGGTGAGAGGGAAGAACAAAGACGTCGCAGGCGTGGAGATGCGCCGTGACGTCCTCGTCGGAGAGGCGGCCCGGAAGATGCACGATGTCCGCCAGTCCAAGGGCGGAGCGTTGCGCTTCGATTTGCGGGCGCATGGGACCGCCGCCGATGAGCGCCGCGCGAAAATCGACGCCCCGCGCGCGCAGGCCCGCCAGCGCATCGAGCAGGAATGGCAGGCCTTTGTATTCGCGAAATTGGCCCACGAACACGAGAATCGGCGTTCCAGGAGGGGCAGGCGCGCCTCCGCCCGAGGCAAGCAGGCGTTCACGAACGCGGCGCGCGGCGTCGAGGCGCTTGGGCGTGGCATCGAAGGCATCGAGCGGAATCCCGAGCGGCACGGGCGTGCAGCGCGAGGCGAGCGGACGCAAAAACTCAGACGACTCAATGTAATTGGGCGAGGTGGGCATGATCGCGCAGGCGTGCGCCAAAAATCGCCGCAGTAGCGGACCATAGAGCCGCAATCCAATCCGCTGGCGCACGATGTCACTGTGATACGTGACCACGACGCGCCCTAGTGGGCGGGAGACCAGCCAAGACAATTCGCCCGTCGGATTCGGATGGTGAAAATGCAGAATGTCCGCTTTCCACCTGCGAATCCACAAGGGAAACGCGGGGGCGAGCGGCGCGGAGGCGAACCGCCTCCATTCTCCCGCCAGGAAGAGGCGCACAGGACCATCGGCATCCATCCGCCCGCGCCATCGCCGCGCGCACACGAGCGCCGCCACGTCGCACGAGTCCGCGAATCCATGCGCCAGATAGTGGATCGTCTTCTCGATGCCTCCGACGATCGGCGGCCAGTAATCCTTATATATATGCAGAATTCGCGTGCGTTGCGATATCATTCTGTTTTGCAAAGGAAGCGGCAAATGCAAGACGTCATTTCAGCCGGCGGATGCTTTCGCGCAGCGCGCGGACGTTCTCGCGCACCTTGCCATCGCGGAAAACCGCCGAGCCAGCGACAAGAACGTCCGCCCCGGCGGCAACGGCCAGAGGCGCTGTGGATGCGTTGATGCCGCCATCCACCTGAATCAGGTATGTAGCCTTGCGAGCCTCGCGTTCGAGGACGAGCTGGCGGATTTTATTGAGCGCCGAGGGAATCAGGCGCTGGCCGCCGAATCCCGGCTCGACGCTCATCACGAGCACAAGATCGGCCACGCCCAGGCAATCGTGCAATTTCTCAACCGGCGTCTTGGGTTTGATCGAGATGCCTGCCTGCGCGCCCGCGCGGCGGATCTGGCGCAGAATCGCTGCCGCCTGGCTTCCCTGCGCTCCCTCCGCGCCGCAAGCCTCCCAGTGCACCGTGATCAACTGCGCCCCAGCCTCGGCGAAGTCCTTTATGTATTTGCGCGGTTCTTCGATCATCAAGTGCGCATCAAGGAACGCGCTGTTGTTCAACTCGCGAATCGAACGCACCACGGGCGCGCCAAAGGTGAGGTTGGGAACGAAGTGCCCGTCCATGACATCGAGATGAATCCACTGGCATCCGGCGCGCTCGACCTTGTGGATTTCGTCGGCGATCTTCGCGAGATTCGCCGAGAGAAGAGAAGGAGCGATGGTGACCGCGCTGCCCCTGCCCACGGAGCACCGCTCTTGTTTCGCTTTGCCGCCTCGTTCCAAAACCATGACCATGCCTCGATTTTGTGAGTGTCGCCTGCCTGTGCGCTCTTCTGGCCGCGCTTGGCGGCGGACCGCAAGGCGCTGGAACCGCCTGCGGCGCTCTGCCGGATGCGCAAGGAGCCGCCGCGGGAGCCGCGCGGCGCGACTGTTGCGAATGATGCGCCTCGTTTTAGGAGGACTCGCGCCGAGTCACACAGCGTTCCAGCGCTCTGAGTGTGGCGGAATGAGATCGTTCACGCAACCAGAAGAGCGAGCGCCAGGCGCGCGCGATGAAGCTGGAGCCGGCAGGCGCTTGTCTCGTAAAATGCTGTTGAGAACAGTGATTTCTCCGCATATCGCTCTGGCTTCCACGCGGCGGATTTTGGACCCAATACGCCGGCGGCGTTGCGAGCGCTTGCAGAGGCGCTCGCGATGCGCGCGCAGCACGAAGAGGGAGCCGCTCGCGCGGCGTCATGCAGGCGCATGAAAGGGCCGCAGAACACTTTTTTAGGGCGTTCCGCGAAAACATAGGCGCGAAAAAGAACTTTTCATTATCACAATATGCTGATTGTGCTTGACAGCATCGCGAAATCATTCAGAACTTTCGCTGTTACGTTGTGATTTCGATCAGGGGCGAAGTCGCAACAAAACGCAATTCCCGGTTCGGCGGATGTCCGATTCGAGCCGGAGCAAGGGGCGAAGAGATCAGGACCTCGCCACTTGGATCCAAAACAGAAAGGAGGTGGAAACTATGGCAACAGCGAAGAAGGCCCCCAAGAAGGCGGCGGCAAAGAAACCGGCGGCCAAGAAGCCGGCGGCGAAGAAGGCCACGAAGCCCGCAGCGAAGAAGGCCCCAGCGAAAAAGGCGGCCGCCAAGAAGTGCTGCTCGCAGTGAACCGCTGCCCTTATCGCGGCTGAATCCGGGGCACCGCACATGCGAGATTCCCGGATTCTCTCGATGCGGACAGGAATTTCAACCGACTCTTTCAAGCCGCATGGGATGCCTGAACCGGCTCCTCATGCGGCTCTTTCTTTTTAATCCTGCGCATGGGACACCGCCATAACGCCGCGCCGCGCCGCATCGCCGCGCAAAGGCCCCGCGCCCACCGCGCGATTTCCCTTTCACTGCAATGGAATTCCCTTGGGGCGGACCCGCGCCGCGGACATCCATTTGCAGCATGGCGGTGGCGGGATGGAATCGAATGCCGTTCCAGGACGGCCGCTCTTGCGGCCAAAAATGCTGAGTCCCGGCGGCCTTGCGAACCGCCGGGACTCATTTATGCATCTCTATCACGCCGGAGCCGATTGCCGCTCCGCGCGCGCAGGGCGTCTTGCTGATTACGCCATCTTCTTGATGAGGTCGATGCAGCGGCACGAATACGCCCACTCGTTGTCATACCACGAGAGGACCTTCACGAAGTTGCCGTCGATGACGCGGACGTTCTTCGAATCCACCACCGAGGAAATCGGGCAGTGGTTGTAGTCGATCGAGACGGTTTCGTCTTTTTCGACATAGAGGACGCCTTTGAGTTCGGCCTTGGAGGCCTTCTCGAAGGCGGCGACGATTGCCTTGGCCTTTTCCTTGTCATCGGCGCCGGGGATCGACTCGACTTCGCAGACGAGGTCAACGAGCGAGACATTCGGCGTCGGGACGCGGACGGATAGACCGTCGAGTTTGCCCTTCAGCGCGGGAATCACGAGTCCGATCGCGGCGGCGGCGCCGGTCTTTGTCGGGATCATTGAAAGAGCGGCGGCGCGGGCGCGGCGCAGGTCTTTGTGCTCGAAGTCCTGAACGCGCTGATCGTTCGTGTAAGCGTGAATCGTCGTCATGAGTCCGCGCTTCACTTTGAATTCCTTCTGGAGAACGCTCACAACGGGCGCGAGGCAGTTCGTTGTGCACGAGGCGTTCGAAACGACAGTGTGCTCGGGCTTGAGCGTGCTGTCGTTGACGCCAATGACGATTGTGGCTTCGGCGGTCTTGGACGGGGCGGAGATGAGAACCTTCTTCGCGCCGGCGGCGATGTGCTTCTTGGCGTCTTCGAGCTCGGTGAACTTGCCCGTGGACTCGACGACAATCTGGACGCCGTTGGCGGCGTGCGGCAGTTTGGACGGGTCTTTTTCCGCCGTGACCTTGATGGTCTTGCCGTTGACGATGATGCTGTTTTCCGTGGCCTCGACCGTTCCGGGGAACCGGCCATGAACCGAGTCATACTTGAGCAGGTGGGCCAGAGTGGCCGGGGTGGTGAGGTCGTTGATGCTAACGATCTCGATGTCTTTCGGGGCGCTTTCGAGAGCGGCGCGGAACACGAGCCGTCCGATGCGTCCAAAGCCGTTGATGGCTACCTTCACAGCCATGGGAGAATCCTCCTGAGAGAATGTCGCCTGGAGGGGCGCGGCGGTTTATAGCGCCGCTCGGGATCGCCTTTGGGGCCGGACCCCGCCTTTTTTGGAGAGGCGCGCGGATTGGTTTTTCGCGCCGGGACCCAGCCCCCCCTTGTGCGAACACGCGGGCGGGGCGGCCCTCTCCAAGCGTTCAAACCTGGAAGAATAGCGGACTGGGTGGCGGACTCGTCAACGCGAATTTCATGCCGCGGCGCCGGGTGCGCCGTTTTTCGCCGCGCGGGATTCGGCGCGCATCAGAGACCACTTCAACAGCGGAGGCGTAACCAGTGTGGTCACAATCACCATGATGACCACTGCCGCAAATGTGGAATTGGTCACCACGCCCAGTGTGCGTCCAATGCTGGCGAATATCAATCCAACCTCGCCCCGGGGGATCATCCCCAATCCCACCGACAAACGGTCCGCTTTCACCCCGAAAATGCCCAGTCCGCAGACTTGTTTTCCAATGACGGCCGCGATGATCAGCATCGCGGCGAGAAACAGCACGTCCACACGCGCGAAGCTTTCCAGCCGCACTTGAATCCCCATCTGAACGAAAAACAGGGGCACCAACATCGCCGAAAGCGGATGAATGAGATTTTCCAGGGACCGCACGCCCTCGTTGCCCTCTCGGAAGGGGCGCACATGCGATTCGCCCATAACCAGGCCCGCGGCAAAAGCGCCAACAATCGTCGCCAGTCCGATGGCGTTGGCGATCCAGGCGACGCCGAAGCAAAACATCAGGGCGGAAGTGATCATCAGCCCCGAGCCGCGAAGGCCGGCCATGATGCGAAATCCGAATGGCATGAGTTTCAGCCCGAGGAAAATGGCCGCCGTCAGGAATAACAGCGCCTTGGCCGTGATGAGAAAAGCCGTCATTCCGATGCCGCTCGATGCGGAGCCGGTTTCGTCCGCCACGATAATGCCGCCAACCACCGCCAGCACGATCAGGCCCATGACGTCATCGATTACAGCGGCCCCCAGGACAATTTTCGCCTCGTTGGTGTGAATTTTATTGAGGTCTTTCAGAACGCGCGCCGTAATGCCAACGCTCGTGGCGCAAAGCACCGCGCCGATGAACAAATGCACGTGGCCCAAGGGCACTCCGGGCGGAGCGCTTGTAATAAACACGGAACTGACGAAATATCCGAGGAACATCGGCGCAATAACGCCAAGCGCCGCCACGACAAACGAGGCCGCGCCCACCTTGGCCATCTCATAAATGTCTGATTCCAACCCCACCTCGAACAGGAGAAGAATCACGCCAATGCGCGCCAGAATGTCGATGTAGGACCCTTCCTGGCGCATGGTCTCGACCATTTGGGCCATCGCCGATCCGCTCCACCATAGCGTAATCGAGCTGAGCGCCATCCCAAGCACAAGCTCGCCAAGCACGGCTGGCTGGCCGAGGCGCTCGAAAAGATGCCCGCCCAACTTGGCCGCAAACAATATAATGATGATCTGCATGAGGACCGGCGCGACGGGATCTCCGTGGCTGGCGCCGCCGCCGCTTTTATGCTCGCCGCCCTGCTCAGCGCTCTTTTCGCCGACGGCGGAGTTGTGAGTTGTGAGTTGTGGGTTGTGAGTTGTGGGTTGTGAGTTGTGGGTTGCGGAAGAAGAATCCGACGCCGCGCTTTGCGTCTGGGTCTGCGCCTGATCCTGCTGAGCGGATTGCGCAGCGGAGGGATTGGCGGCGGCCTGCGAGGATTCCGAGGCGGATTTTTCCTGTGGATTCGCCGAATGAGGCGGAACAATTCCCAGCGCTCCCACCGCCATCAAGACCAGAAGCGCGCGGGGGAGTATCGACGAGCGCCGGCGTCCTTTCCCTATATATTCTCCGCATTCTTCGGCGCGCGAGGAATGCGCCAAGCGGTATTCATTTCGTTTTTGATGCATCCAATCGGCAAGTCTGTTACGCATCGGTTTCTTCTTTCATCTCTGAGCAGGCCGCATTTGCGGGCCAATCGGGCCAGCATGGAATGCGGCGGCGTTTGCCTGTATTTCCCAGGAAAAAAGGCCGAAGACCTTGCGATCCCCGGCCCAAGGCGGGTGTGAACTTACGCAAAGCCCCCCCGGCAATCAACGCAAAGCGTAAGGCAGCCATGAAAGCATTCAGGCCTCCCAATCGCCATTCACCTTGACTCCGGAGGGGCGGGAAAAAACCCTAGGGGGAATCCGGGAAGCCAATTCCCCCAATAGCGGGGAAGGCTTTGCCGTCTGAAGAGCGTTTAGTATCGCTTTGCCCGCAATCTCAGGATGTCCGCGAGAAGGATCGTATCATGGCCAAGCGCATTTCTTCCTCCCCCTTGCCCTCCTCTCCCGCCGAACCGCTGAGCCGCAAGGATGTGGAGCACCTAATTTCGCTGATCCGTGCGAATGACATACAGGAATTCGAAATGGAACAGGGCGATTTGAAATTGCGGATTGTGGCCTCGCGCCCCAATTCGTCCGCGGCGGCGGGACTGGCCGCGTCCGCAATGCCGCCGCTTTCCTATGCCGCGATGCCGTATTATCCGCCCGGGGGAATGCTGATGCCTCCTGGCGCGGCGGCAGGATCGCCCCTTGCGGTCCCCGCCCCGGCCATGCCCGCGGCCGCCGCTGTTGCTCCCACTCCCCCGGCGGCCTCCACTGCCCCCGCGCCCGCTGCGGCGGCGCCCTCGGCGGCGCCCACCGCCGTGCCTGGGGCGGCGGATGAATCCGACCTCGACAATCCCAAATACAAAAAAATCCTGTCGCCGATGGTGGGCACATTCTACCGCGCGCCCGCGCCCAACGCCAAGCCGTTCGTCAACACAGGGGCGCACGTCGAGGAAGAAACGGTTTTGTGCATCATCGAGGCGATGAAGCTGATGAACGAAATTCGCGCCGAAATGCGCGGAGTGGTAAAGCGCATCCTCGTCGAGAACGCGCAGCCGGTTGAATACAATCAACCTTTGTTCCTCATCGAACCGAGTTGATGAGGCCGCACCAACCGGGGGAAATTCGTGATTCAAAAAGTCCTGATAGCCAATCGCGGTGAAATCGCGCTGCGCGTGATCCGCGCCTGCAAGGAACTCGGACTCCAATCGGTGGCCGTGTATTCCGAAGCGGATAAAAACGCGCTGCACGTTCATGCGGCGGACGAAGCGGTGTGCATCGGTCCGCCCCCCGCCAATCAATCCTATCTTAATGTGGCGCGGATTATCTCGGCGGCGGAAATCACAGACGCGGATGCTGTGCATCCTGGATATGGGTTTCTGGCGGAGAACGCGCAATTCGCCGAGATTTGCCGTGACTGCAATCTGACGTTTATCGGCCCAACGCCCGAGCAAATCACCCGCATGGGTGACAAGGCCGAGGCCAAGCGCACCGCGGCGGCGGCCAAGGCCCCGATCATTCCGGGCAGCGATGGTCCAATCGACGATCCGGCCAAGGCTCTCGGCATGGCGCGCGAGATTGGGTTCCCGATCATGATCAAGGCCGTGGCGGGCGGCGGCGGACGCGGAATGCGCATGGCGCGCGAAGAGGGCGAATTCGAGAATCTCTTCTCGATGGCCCGCCGCGAAGCCGAAGCCGCTTTCGCCAATCCCGCCGTGTATCTGGAAAAATGCATCGTCAGCCCGAAACACGTCGAAATTCAAATCCTTGGCGACACGCACGGCAATCTGATCCACCTGGGCGAGCGCGACTGTTCCGTGCAGCGGCGCCACCAGAAACTCGTCGAGGAATCGCCCTGCCCGGTGATGACGCCCGAACTGCGCGAAAAAATGGGGCGGGCCGCCGTATCCGCCGCGCGCCAGATCAACTATGTTGGCGCGGGAACGATCGAGTTCCTTCTCGATACCAAAGGCAACTTCTACTTCATGGAAATGAACACCCGCGTCCAGGTGGAGCATCCTGTGACCGAGTGGGTGACGAGTGTGGACATCGTGCGCGAGCAAATCCGCGCGGCGATGGGTGAACCGCTGAGCGTCCGCCAGGAAGATGTGCAAATCAAAGGGCATTCGATCGAGTGCCGCGTGAACGCCGAAGACCCCGACCGCAATTTCATGCCGTCGCCCGGACGGCTGCTGCATTATCTTCCGCCGGGGGGGCCGGGCGTCCGCGTCGATAGCGCCTGCTACCAGGATTATGTGATTCCGCCATTTTACGACTCGATGGTGGCGAAAGTGATCGTCTGGGACCACACGCGCGAGCAGGCAATTGCAAGAATGAAGCGCGCGCTTTCGGAGTTTGTGATTGAAGGAGTGAACACAACGATTCCCTTTCAGTTGCAGGTGCTCGACAGCCCGCTGTTTCACAAGGGGGATTTCGGAACGGATTTTCTGGAGCGGACGGCCTCAGAGCGTTCCGCCGCCAAAAAGAACAACGCGGCCTGACGCGAAATCCCGCGCCCGCCCGCACCGACGCTCCCGCTCTCATCGAGGAAAGGATGGCCATCGCTGATGGTTCGAACTCGCGATTCCCGACTCCGGTCTATTCAGGAGACTGACATGGAACCTACGGAATTTGTGACAAAGCCGGTTCCCCACGCCGACGCGAATTACGACCTGCCGCTCAGCCAGGACATCGGACAGGTCTCGATCAGCAACGACGTGGTGGCGCGCGTAGCGGCGGTGGCCGCCATGCAGGTGCCCGGAATCAGCATCGGCGGAAAGTTCACGATCGGCGATCTGTTGGGCCGCAAAGAGCCTGTGCGCGGCGTGTCCGTGAGCGTGGAAAAATCCCGCGCCACGGTCACGTTCGAGGTGAAGGTCGAGTATGGCCGCAACATGTATGACTTGGCGCACAAGTTGCAGCGCCGCGTCAAAGACGCCGTCGAGCAAATGACCGGCCTGACGGTTGAGCGCGTGAATGTGGCCATCGTGGACATCATTGACGACGGCGAGCGCCGCGAGCGCGGAGAGAAGCGCGAAGAGAAATGACAGCCATTGTCCGGCGTATATTGCTCATTGTGGCCCTGATGCTGCTTTTTGCGCTGGGCTTGGCGGCGCTCGCGCGAATCGTCGTGATCGAAGCGCCGGAAACCAAGGATTGGGTTGGACCGTATGCGTGGGGCCTCGAGGATTTGTCCACGCTCAGCCGCTATTCGCTGGCGGCGTTGATGATTTTCGTTCCGCTATTTGTGGGGGCGCTGTCGGCGCGCGCCTCGCGCCAGGAGGCGGAAATCAACGCCCGCTCGCGCGAAAATGACGAAATCAACCTGACCAAGGGCGCGGTATGCCGTTCGCTGCACCATGAATTGATGACGATCCCCGGCGTGGTGGCCATTGCGCCGCGCGTGCGAAACGGCGCGGGGGGACCGCGCGTGGTGATTCATGCGATTTTGCGCGCAGGCGTGGACGTTCCAGCCGTGCAGCACGAAATGAAGGGGCTGGCCGCCTTGTGTTTGCGCCGCTTGTTTGGGGTGGGCGATATTGAGTCGATCCGCATAGTGATCGCGGGCCTCAAGTTTGGCGCGGATTCGCCCCGGCCTTCGCGCGCACAGGCGGCGCCGCGACCCGCCAGCGCGCCGGCAGCGGAAGACGCCAAGTCTAAAAAGAACGCCACCGCCGCTCCGAAAACTAAAGACAAAGAAAAGGCGCGATAATAGAAAATTACCGGGCGTTCCAATTATCTTTCATTCGTTCTTTCCGTCCTTTTTCCTGGTTGAGGCTTGGGCAATTGCCAGTCGGACGTAATATGTTGCGGAGAAAGCGCCTTGATTTCGGGATGCTTTGGGCAGGGCATGCTCTTGATGTTCTGGAAGGGTCAGATGCGGCATCGCTCCTCACAACCTCGAACGAGGTTCAATATCACAGCCCAGGGTTGGCGAGGAACGAGCGCAACCCTGGGAAACCAAGTCCGGAAAAAGGAAATTACCCTGCAAGGGTTCAATAAAAAAGAGGCGTCTCGCTGGTTTGGGCCGCTGCAGGAAGAGAAAGACAGGAAAAGAAGCAAATGAAAAAGTGCGTCTTATTTAACCCCTGCAGGGTATTTTATTCCGCACGCGCCATCTCTCCCAGGGTGGCGCTCGTTCCTCGCTGACCCCGGGCTGCGATGTAGAATCCCTTTGAGATTCCTGGGAAATCGGCCAAATGTAAATGCCTCCCTCCTACCGCAAGCGTCGCCAAACACATGCCAGGCAGCCTGAATCCTGAAATCACTTCCGGCGCGCTTCGCTTCTCTTTCTGTATTCTTATTTGGAGATATAGAGAATTGATCCTGAAGGCCAGCCCCAAAATATACGCAGACCGCGCCGCGCTCGTCCAGGCGCTGGAGCCGTTGCGGCGCGCGGGCAAGCGCATCGCGTTCACAAATGGCTGTTTTGACCTCGTCCACGCGGGCCATGTGCAGACGCTTCGTCATGCGAGGGCGCTCGGTGATTGCTTGGTGGTTGGCCTGAACGACGACGCTTCCGTGACGCGGCTCAAAGGGCCGGGGCGGCCTATTTTCCCCCTGGAACAGCGCGCAATCGTCGTCGCCGCATTTGAATTCGTTGACTTTGTTGTCCCCTTTTCGGAAGACACCCCGGCGGCGCTGATCGAGGCGATTCGCCCGGACGCGCTTGCCAAGGGCGGCGACTATCGCCTTGACCAAATCGTTGGCCATGATGCCGTTAAGGGATGGGGCGGGCGCGTGGAAGCCGCTCCGCTTGCGCCAGGCATCTCGACGCGCCGGATCATCGAGATGATTCTCGAACGGTTTGGCCACCAGGTGGCGCAACTTCCGGATGCGGCGCAAAGCCCGAACGTGGCGCAAAACAATCTCCAGCCCGGCCGCCACGATGCCGGGCCATTACAAGACGAAAGGTGAATTCTCCATGGCGGAGATCAAGACGACGGAACCAAAAGTTGAATTCGAGGTGGGCGATCAGGTCCGCCATCCGCAGTTTGGCATCGGAACGGTCCTGTATAAATACGGCGAGGGCGAGAATCTAAAACTTGATATCGTCTTCGCGGAAGAAGGCCAGAAGAAGATTCTGGTGAAATATGCCAAGATGAAAAAGGTCACGGATCCGACGGCGGATGCGGCCCAGGGCGCCGCTGGAGCGGATGGCGCCGCCGCACAGCCCCCGGCCGCCGGGCCGGACCAAAAGTAATACAGATGGACAGGATTTACAAGATTCACGAATGACAAAATTGGAACATATCTAATCGCTTATCCAATTTTATCTTTTTTCATCTTGTCCATCCTGTCTATCCAATTCCTCTGGAGACGCATCGAGATGAGCCGAATCGACAAAGACACCGTCCGCCATGTGGCCCTGTTGTCGCGCCTCGAAGTGACCGATGACCAGGTGGACCGCGCGGCGCGCGAGTTGGACGCGATTCTCGGATACATCGAGAAGTTGAACGAACTGGACCTGACCGGCGTGGACCCGATGAGTCATCCGCTGCGCCTGCAAAATGTGTTTCGCGAGGATCGTCCGGTGGCATCGCTTCCGCCCAGTGAGGCGCTGGCCAACGCGCCCGAACGCGAAGGGGATTTCTTCAAAACCCCGCCGATCATTCAGGAAACGTAAAAAGGCGGATGCAGGGAAGGAATCACCGCAGAGACGCGGAGAACGCAGAGAAATCCACAGAAAAGGAATTGCCGCCGAGGCGCGGAGGCGCGCGGAGAAACTCATAGATAGAAAAACGAAATTCAGATCATTGGGTGCGCTAGCACGCGCCTGCGCGAATGAAGAATTCCATACAAACCAGGGATTTAAAAACGGGAGATCGCATAGCCCGCATCTCGGGCGAGGTCTGGACGCCGAGCGTTTGCCACGAACGCGCGGTGGTGGATATTGGCCGCAATGGGCGCATCGCCGAAGTTGTCCCCGTCGAAAACGGCCTTCCTGAAAAGGCAATGCCCGGCGTGGCGGAATGCAAGATCGCGGGCGCGCCGCCGCCGCATTCCCTGGAATCCGGACTTTCGCTCGAGGCCGGAGCGGATTTCATTGTCGCCCCCGGCCTGCTCGACACGCACATGCACGGAGCAGGCGGCGGCGATATTCTTTTCGGCGAACCGGCCCAGGTCGAAATGGTCCGCCGGGCGGGCGCGCGCGGAGGTGCGGCCGGGCTGGTCGTCATCGTGCCGTATTATCGCGAAGACAGCGACCTCCGCCGATTCCGCGCCGCCGTCGAGGCGTTGCGCGCCGCTTCCGCCTGCCCCGGGTCGCGCATCCTCGGCATTAATCTGGAAACTCCCTTCCTGAATCCTGTGCGGCGGGGCGGATTTCCCGAGTCGTGCTGCCACCCGGTGGATTTGGGACTGTTCGACCGGTTGTGCGAGGCGGCGGAGGGGCAGGTGCGCCTGATGACGCTTTCGCCGGAAATCGATGGCGCGGAAAGGCTGACACGCGAGGCGCTGGCGCGCGGAATCCGCGTATCGCTCGGCCACAGCACGGCGGGCGCGGAACTGGCGCGCCGTGCGTTCGATTGGGGGCCAAACCGCCTGACGCACACGTTCAACGCGATGAATTCACTGCATCACCGCGACGTGGGATTGCTCGGCGCGGCAATTCTTGATGAACGGATTTATCTCGAAGTCATCCCCGATGGAATCCATGTGAATGCGGACGCGCTGCGCCTGTTGACGCGCCTGGCACCGCCGCGGCGATTGATTGGAATTACAGACGGCAACGCGGGCGCGGGGATGCCGGAAGGGACTCCGCTTCGCGCCGTGGGCGGAAGCGCGAGCGTGCGTGATGGGGCGGTGCGCCTCGAAGACGGAACCCTTGCCGGAAGCACGCTTTTGGCGGATGGCGCGATGCGCGGTTTGATGACAATGGGTGGACTGCCGCCGCGCGCCGCGCTCGAATGCCTGACGCTATCGCCCGCGCGCAGCCTGGGCATTGAGGCGGAGCACGGGGTGATTGCTCCGGGCGCCCATGCGGATTTCACGCTGCTCGACCGCCGCACGTTCCAGCCCGCAGCGACAATTATCGGCGGCAAAGTCGTCTGGCGCCGCGGATAAATCAAGAGACAGAGTTTTACCACGAAAAATACGAAAACAACGAAAGCAGAGGGGAATTCTTCTCTTTTTTCGATATTTTCGTTCTTTTCGTGGTAAAATATCTTCTTCCTTCATTCAAATCGCACGCGCGGATCGACAAAGGCCACGCATAAATCCGAAAGCAGATTGCCAGCGAGCGTGAGAAGGCTCCCGATCACTACAAGGCCCATCACCACGGGATAATCGCGGGAAACGATCGAGTCGTAAAACAGCAATCCCATCCCCGGAATGGCAAAAACGCGTTCGATAAGCACGGACCCGGCGAGGATGAGGCTGATGTTGTGTCCGAATGTCGTCGCCAGTGGAATGAGCGAGTTGCGGAAGGCGTGGACAAACACCGCGCGCCGCCACGAAAGCCCTTTTGCCAGCGCGGTTTTCACAAAGTCGGCGCTCATGTTTTCCAGGAGGCTGTTTTTCATCAGCAGCGTCATCACGGCGAATGATCCGATCATGTAGCACACCAGCGGAAGGACGGCGTGGCGAAGAATGTCTTTGGATTTGGCGAGAAACGACAATTTGCTGAAGTCTTCGCCCACGAATCCGCCGAGCGGAAACCACTGGAATTTGACGGAGAAAATCACAAGCAGCACGGCGCCCAGCGCATAGCCCGGAATGGCATAGCCGAGAAAAATGAGCACAGAGGTGATGTTATCCAGCGCGGATTTGTGGCGGATGGCCTTGAGCATCCCGAGGGGAATGCAGATGGCATACGTGAAAATTGTGGTCACCACCCCGTAAAACAACGAGATGGGCAGCCGCCGGATAATGAGGTCCATGACGGGCATGGTGTAGCGGAACGAATCGCCAAGCCGGAACCGCAGCACATTGAGAAGCCAGCGGCCGTATTGAACCGGAATCGGCTTGTCGAATCCGTAGTAGGCCTTCAGAATTTGCATCTGGTTTTCGGGAATCACAAACTGGCGCGCGGCGCTTCCGCCAGACGTCTCACCCCCCAATCCGCCGCCGCCCGCCAGGCGGAGTTTCAGCTGGTCCAGCTGGCCGCCCGGAACAAATTGGCAAAGAGCGAATGTGATGACGGTGATGCCAAGAAACGTCGGCGCCATCAGGAGAATCCGGCGGATTACGTAGTTGCGAAGGGCGTGGCCGCGAGAAAGGGGCATGGGAGGAAGAGAGGGGGAGTTGTGGGTTGTGAGTTGTGAGTTGTGAGTGAAGAAGTGGACAGTGAACAGTGGGCTGGGCTTTCGGTTTCCGCGGCAGGTCCTTTTCCAAATCCTTTCAACCCTATTGCTTCCCGTCCCTTTACTCACCACTCACAACCCACAACTCACAACTCCCTGTTACATCCTTTAGGTCCTTTTGGTCGTTTTGGTCCTTTGGGTTCCATTCGTCCCTTTTATCCGGTGGAGTTTAGGAGCGGGAAGGAGTGTCTTCTTCGCCGCCGCCGCCCAGTTGCTCGTATTCTTCGCGCGTGATGAGTCCGCAGGCAAGAAGGTCGTTGAGGTTCACTTCGGCTTTTTTCCGCTGGGGCGAAGGTTCGAGCGCATGTGGCGAAGAACCCTTCACCGCCGCCATCCGCCCCGCTTCCGCGGATTTCCCCGAACGCGCATCCAAAGGCAGGCGGGCTGTTCGCGCCGATTGCACCGCCGAGGTTTTTTCCGCGGGCGCGGGCGAAACAAGCACATCGGAGGCGGAACGCGGTCCGGTTCGCCTTTCCACCTCGTCGCGCGCCTGTTCCATCTGGCGGCGGGCAATCGAGTGGCGCACGCGCTGTCTTTCTTCCTCGCTAATCAGTCCTGTCCGCTCCATGCGCTCCAGGTCCTCGGGGCGGATGGCCAAATGCCGCTGAATGCCCCGCACGCGCCACTCAAATCCCACGCGCAGGACCTTCTGAAAAATAAGCAGCACGGCAATGGCCACAACGAGTATCACGCCCCAGAAAATCAGGTTGTCGCGCTCGGCGATGGTGAGGATCGCGCCGGGCACGAGCGGACCAAGAATCGCGCACGACGAATCCATTGGAGTTGCGCGGGCGCGCCTTGGCGGCGCCAGGCCCTCGCCTTCAGATTGTATGAGCAAACACGGCGGCATCGGAGCGGGCGGAATCGAGGGGGACGTCATCACACTCGTTCCACAAGCTGATCCAGCACGCGCGAGACAAGTTCGAGTGTGACTTCCTCGCCGCCAATGTCATGGGCCATGAGAATCTGGTTCACTGCGCCCTTGAGCAGGCGGACGTTGCTCTCGACGCGCTGGGCAATGAGCGAAACAATTTCGGGAAGAACCTTGATGTCGGCGCGCGCGGCCAGTTCCTTGCGGATAATGGCGCTGCGCGTTTCGACGTCGGGCGCCTGGATGTCCACGACAACCCCGGCGCCGAAGCGCGATTTCAGGCGCTTTTCCAGGTGCGCGATGTCTTTCGGCGGGCGGTCGCTCGTGACGACGATCTGCTTCTTGCCCTGGAAGAGCATGTTGAAGATGTGGAAAAATTCTTCCTGCGCGCGTTCTTTTCCAGCCAGAAATTGCACATCGTCGAGCAGCAAGACATCCACATTGCGATACGCCTCGCGGAAGGGCGTGACGGTGTTGTTCTGGATGGCGTCGATCAGGCGCGAGGTGAATTCCTCAGAGGTCGTATAGAGAATGCGCGTGTCGGGGTTGTGCGCGCGCAGATACAGGGCGATGGCTTGCATCAGGTGCGTTTTTCCAAGACCGACGTCGCTGTAAAGGAAGAGCGGATTGTAATTTTTCGCGGGGGCTTTGGCCGTGGCGAGCGCGGTGGCGAAAGCGAAATTGTTTTTATCGCCCACGATGAAATTCTCGAACGTGTATTCCTCGACGAGCGGAAGCCCGGTGTCGATTTCCGGTCCTTTCGCGCCCGAGATGGACTTGAGAACCGCCGGGTCTTCGAGTTTGGCCGAGAGCGCCATGAGTTCTTTGAGCGCGAGTTTTTCTTCACCCATCTGGAGATAGGCTTCGCTGCGCAATTTGATCGCCCGCAGGTTGTCCGGCTCGTGTTCGAGGACCTCGGCGAGGGTTTCAAGGGCCTGCGGATGGCGGGCATCGCGCATCTGGACTTCTGCAAGGCTGAACAGCTGCTCGACGGCGGAGGTTGTGTTGCCGCGGTCGAGGAAAATCCGTACCAGTTCGCGCCTCAGCGAGTCTTCGCCGGGCTGAAGTTCGATGGCCTCCTGCTGGCATTCGACCGCGCTGTCGAAATCGCCCGTCTGGCGGTGGATTTCCACCATCGAGCGCAATTCCCCGACGGCCTCGGCGGCATTGCCCATGTCGGTGTAAAGTTTCACGATGCGCCGGTGCGTATCGACATTGAGCGGATCAAGGGGGAACACATCGCGCAGGGTGGCGATGGCTTCGCCAAAGGCGCGCCGCTCGAGTTGCAAATCGGCAAGTTTGCCAATCCACTCGATGGCCTGGGCGGTTCGCTGGCGGGCGCGCGCGGACTCGATCAAGTGGATGTGCGCCGGCTCGTTGGACGCCTCCAGGCGGAGCACGTCGAGCGCGGCCTGTTCGGCTTCCTCATGGCGTCCCTGGCTGCGGAAATCCGAAGCAAGTTGCAAGGATTCCTCGATAGCCTCAGGCGTCCGTCCCAGGCGCAACAACACCTCGATGAAACGCGCGCGGTGTTCAATGCCCGCCGGATTGAGCGAAAGCATCTGGCGATACAGATCGACAGTTTCGG
Source organism: uncultured Candidatus Sumerlaeota bacterium (assembly GCA_964446285.1). Lineage (GTDB taxonomy): Bacteria > Sumerlaeota > Sumerlaeia > SLMS01 > CAYUNT01 > CAYUNT01. The sequence goes on from CAYUNT010000010.1 coordinate 34,714, forward strand.
CCCATTGCTGGCGCCGACCGAGGGATTCGATCAGGATCGCCAGCTGGGCCGCCGCCTCTTGCGGACGGTTCATGTCGATCAGCAGCTGGATCAGGCGCTCGTGGAATGCGGCTTCGTCCGGGTTGCTGACGACAATCGCGCGCAGCAAGGCAAGAGGTTCGGCGAGCGCCATAGCCTTGGTGGCGCTTTGGATCAGGCGATCCAGATAATCGAGAGCCGTGGCGGTGTCGCCAATCTGGAGCAGGAGCGGAATCAGGCGGTTGAGGGCCTTGCGGTCTTCCGGGCTTCGCTGCAGCACAGTTTCCAGCACATCGCGTTCATCGGTCCATTGCGAGTGCGAATGGAAAATATCCGCCATTCGGAAAAGGGTTTCCAGGGCCTTGTCGGTCCGGCCGAGGCGATCGCTGAGGTGAACCTTTTGCCTGTGTGCCTCGATATGCTCGGGGCGGAGTTCCAAAATGGCGTCGATATGGCGCAAGGTTTCTTCGGCGCGCCCCGCTGCGCGGTGAACCGCCACCAGGCGTTCGAGCGTGGCAATCACCTGTTCTTCATCGCCCAAGCCGGTATAGACGTCGGCCAGGCGTTCGAGGGCCTCCACATCATCGGGCGCCTGTTCCAGCAGGCGTTCGATCGTATTGCGGGCTTCGGGATAATTCTCTGCTGAAATATGAATTTCCGCAAGGCGGCGCAAGAGGGCGTGGGCCTCGGCGAGCCGTCCGCAGCGGCGCATGGCATCCGCGAGCAGGCTCATGGCGGCCAGGTTGTCCGGGCGTTTCTCAAGAATTATCCGCAATTGATCGATGGCGTCGGCACAGGCGTTTTGCTGGAGGAATTGCTCGGCAAGAGTCATGCGCTGGCGAACCGCTTCGTCCAAATCCCCCTGGCTTTCGAGGCACCAGGCGAGTTTGAGAACCAAGTCCACCCTTTCGGGCGCCAGACGCATCGCCGAGCGCAGCTGGCGCGTCATGCGGCCCAGATCGCGCCGTTTTTCCAGCAGGCTGACCAGTCCGAGGATTTTTTCGAGCGCCTGCGCCGTTTGCCCCGCCTGCCCTAAAAGGTCGATCACCAGTTCCTGATGATCGATGACACCAGGTTCGAGCTGGGCCATGCGCTCGGCGGCGGAAATGGCTTGCTGAAGATCACCCGAGCCGCAAGCCAGCTGAACCACACGCCCAAACACCTCGACCGCGTGGGGGATGTCGTTTTCCAGGCGGTGAATTTCCGCGATGCGTTCGAGGGTTTGGATCGATCCCGGTTCGGCGGCAAGGATTTCTTCGAGCAAAAGGAGCGCCGAGGCGTAATCCTCGCGGTCGCGGTAGAGGTCCGCCAGGCGGTGCTGAAGCGCGAGGACCTCTTCCGCGCTGCCCTGGCGTTTGCGAACCACAAGGAGCTTGTCAAGCAGCTGCGGATTTTGAGGATCAGCCTCGCAAAGGCTCAGCAGAATCTGCCCGGCGGCGTCGAGCGAATCGCGCGCGATCATCTCGTCCACAAGCGTGAGGGCTTCGATGAGGCGCTGCGAATCCAGGCCGAGTTGCAGGCTGTATTCCACCAGGCGGGCGCGCAGATCGTCGCGCGTGGGATCGAGGTCGATGGCCGAACGCAGCAACTCCACAGCTTCCGCCACTTGCCCGGTTTGCGCTCTCCAGTCCGCGGACTCCACAGTTTCCTGCACCGCTTCGGACGTGCGTCCCGAGGCGACAAGCAGATTGACGATCATGGGATGAACGTCGATTTCGTCCGTGTTGAGAGAGGCAATCTGTCGATAGGCGTCGATGGCCCCCGCAAGGTCCTGGCTCACTTCGCACAGGTCGGCGAGGGTCATCAATTCCGCAACGGCTTCCTCGGGGCGTTCGAGGGCGACCAAGGCCTGGCAATAGAGGCGGCGGATGGGAATCGTGGCAGCTTCCATGGCAAGATGCGTCGAGCAAAGGCGCACAACCTCATCCCAGCGCCCGGCCCTTGCCTCGGCTTCAATGCGCTGGCTGGCCAGTTCGGCGAGTTTCTCCATCTCGCCTTTGGATTCGTAAATCTGATACAGCCCCTGCAGCGCGCGCAAATTCACGGGATCGATGTCGAGAACCCGCTGGAAGCGTTTTTGCGCTTCGTCGATGTGCATTTCCGCGCGCGACGGGTCCGCCGTGGCGAGATAATAGAAATTCTCGCCTTCTTCCACCGTGCGGTCGAGGACTTCGCTTGTGGCCGGCAGGGCGACCGGCAGATGCATCTTTTCGACCAGGTCCTCGAGCGCGGCGTCGTATTCCAGTTCCCGCACCCTCGCATAAAGGTCGATCAAATTGCCGCCCTTGTTTCCGGGACACAAACTATAGGAGCAGCGGTAGGACTTGTCTTTGCGGCTGACAATCAAGGTTCGGAACACATGTTCCTGATGGATAGGGCAGAAGCATTTGATTGTATCGCCGATTTCCTGAACTGTATCTGTGCGGTAATTAATTAGTTGCAATAAGGCCTGGGGTTCCAAGGCCGCCAAAACGTCTTTTGTTGTCGATTCGGGGAAAATGCTCATTATTGAATCCGGCGATTCCGAAAGGCATCAAGGCGCTGCGTTGCGCCCGGCAACATGCGAAGATCAATAACGCGCCTGCAGACCTGCGGCTGCAGCCGCTACGCCGCTTCTTGGGCCAAAATGCCTGTCAGAACCTGTCCATCGCGGGTCGATTCAAATTCGGCCACTGCCCCCCGGGCAAAAAAGCGGCCACCATCCACGCCTTTTCCAGCTATCCCAGCGGCGTCCCGGCGTCAAGCCGGAGACTCCAATTCGAGCGAGAAATCCACAGAGGGAGCGGAATGAGTGAGCGCGCCGACGCTGACCCGCTGAATACCCATGCGGGCGAGCGTAATCAGGCGTTCGGCCGTAATACCGCCCGTCGCCTCAATTTCACACCGGACATTCATTGCGCGAATTGCCTCGATGGCCAGTTGGATTTCCTCGTCGGTCATGTTGTCGAGCATGATGACATCAACGTTGAACGCCGCGGCAACCAGGGCCTCGCCAAAGGTCCGCGCCTCGGCCGCCACCGGCAGCCCCAGATTGGCCATTTGCACATGCTCGAGCGCCGCGCCCAGCCCCCCGCAGGCGTCCGCGTGCGTGTCTTTCACCATCACCATGTCGTGCAGACCCCAGCGATGGTTGCGCCCGCCGCCCATCCGGACCGCGTAGCGTTCGAGATCGCGCCACAGCGGCGTGGTTTTGCGCGTGTCATACACAACAAGCGGCGCGCCTTCGGGAATGGAATCCATATAGCGGCGCGTCAAGGTGGCCACGCCGCTCATGCGCTGGATGAAGTTGAGAGCAAGGCGTTCCCCCGCCAAAATCGAACGCAAAGGCCCATCCACCTGAAGCACATTCTGCCCGGGATGCAGCAGGGTTCCATCCTCGCAAAGCGGGGTGATCTGCAAGCGGGTATCGACAGCGGAAAACACCATCTGAACAATGGGAATCCCGCAAAGAACGCTTGTGGCCTTGGATTTGGCCAGGATGATTCCACGGCCCGCCGCACGGGGCGGAATGGTGGCGCGGCTCGTCACGTCGCCATCGCCCAAGTCTTCCTCGAGCGCCATGTGAATCCGGTCGGGCAAATCCGGACGAAAGAGATGTTGCGATAAATCCATGCGAATTCCCGGGCGGCGCAAGGAGGCCGCCTCGTTCAGTCTGCGCGAATAACCGCTGGCTGCTGGCTGGTGGTTATCCACCCCATGCGCGCGGTTCCCGCGTCCAATGCGCCTGCTTTTTCCACGGTTTCTTTGGCGGCGTCAATCCGTCTCGTGCGCCAAGGCGCGCCTTCTGGCGCAAGAATGCATTGTGTTCATGGAAGGATTTTGGCTAATTCGCGTCCGCCGGGCGAAAAATGCCCCGCTTTTCATTTCCCGAGGTGCCTTTCCGCCATGCCCTACTTCGCTCCCAATCAACCCGAGTTCAATTATCTGCGCCATCTGCAATTGATGGCTTGCGATCCGCGCCAGCCGATGACGGAAGAACAATGGTCCTATTACGTATCGCATATTGCCCCGGACGGCCATCCAGACGATTGGTTTTTTGATTCGTTCCTGCTCTTCACGAGCCGCGCGCAGTCGGGCAATTCGCTCTATTACGACATCAACCTGGGCGAATCGCGCTCGGGCGAGGGCGACTTTTTCGCCGTCCCATCGCCGAATCCGGGCACGGCGGAGGATTGGCGCGCCGTGCTCGATCATCTGTTCGCGCCGGGCGATGGCGTGGTTGCGCGGCTTGAACGCGCCGTCGAGACGGCCGCCAAACGCCTCGGGGCGCCGCCCCATACGCGCAATGTCGTCCTCACAATTCCCTATCCGCACGAAACCCAATGGGCCTTCGGCGAACTCGAACCGGGGGGACCGCGCATCAATTTCAGCATCCTGCGCCAGGACCTCGTCCGCGCCACCGAACAGCGTCTGGCCGCCTGCGAATGGTATGTGCGCGAATCCATCCGCCGCTGGAACGCCGCCGCGCCGAAAAACCTCAACCTGCTTGGGTTTTACTGGGTCTATGAAACGCTGCATTACTCCTGGGACGTGGACGATCATTGGCTGCTCAAGCATTTGTATCCGCGCATCCGCGAAACCGGAAACAAGTTCTTTTGGATTCCGTTCTACAGCACGTTCAATGTGCATCTGCTGAGCGACGCGCGCGGGTTTTATTTCGACGCGGCGTTTTTGCAGCCCAATCATCTCTTTTACATGAACATCCCGGGCGTTGGCGAGGCGGCCGAGGCGGCGCGCGCGCGCGGCGCGGGGATCGAGATGGAATTCTACGCGCCGAAAGAAAAGCGATACCCATCCAGCCTCGAACGCGACGAGCGATGGCGCAATTATCTCGATGGCGGCATCGAATATGGCTACATGACCGAATCCGCCTGCGCGTATTTCAACGGTTTCAACGACCTCGAACAGCTGGCCAAGAATCCCGACGCCGTCGAGCGCGCCATTTACGACGACATGTTCCATTTCGTGCGCGGAGATTACCGCCCCCGGGCGAAGCAGGGAAAATAGTTGAGACATCTTCAGCAAAGGGTGATACTCTTCTATGAGGAATGCGGTCATTCTGGCCGCATATCACGGGTGGGACGCTTGTGCTCCTTATTTTTGACCTTGTTTTGCAGGCGGAGAGCAGGGAGCAGGCAAAAACCACTCGGCTCGGCAAAATGGATTATCTGTCGGAGTAGAACATATTGAGGCACGCGCTGCCAAAACCAACAGAAAGGTTAACCGCTTACGTTGTTTCACATTGATTTTCTCTCCCCGTTGAACAATGCAAACCGACGAGCAGATTCGGGGGCGATTGGCATTTAGGGCAATACGAAAGGGGTCGAAAGCATGAAAGCAAGACCATGTAAAAGAAGCGATAGGATTTCGCCAAGGGAATCCGCGCGGATTCCGCGGTGCTTGAGCGTTCTGGCTACGGGACTTGCGTTGATCGGCATTGCGCGCCTGGGCGCGGCGCAAGGCGCAATCCCCATGCGCGAAACTCTTTCGATGCCCCAGGTTCGCCAGATGCATGGCGCCGCCGTGCTGGGCGATTACCTCTATGTGATCGGCGGCGTGCTGAATCAGGATCCGCAGCCTTTCACGCTTTCCGTGATAAAAGCCCACATCAAACCCAATCACGACCTGGAGGGGTGGGAAGAAACGACGCCGCTTCCCACCAGCCGGGCCTATATCGACTGCAGCACGGTTGTGCAAAATGACATCCTATATGTGGTAGGCGGCTGGGATCATACAGCCAAAATCGGCATCAACACCGTCCTGGTCGCGCGTCCGTTGAGCGACGGATACCTCAGCCCCTGGATGGAAACTCCGCCATTTCCGGGCGTCGGCAACCATTGCCTGACCGCTGTGGCGACTCCAGGCTACTTGCACATCATGGGCGGATTGGGCGAGAAAGACGAAGTGTCCAACGCCGTGATTTCCGGCCAGATCGGACCCAATGGAATGATATCCGAGTGGAGGCTCAGCCCTCCGCTGCCCACGCCTCTTTGGTATCATAATGCGGCGGCAATCCGCGGCCGTCTGTGGATTTGGGGAGGCCTGACCACGCGGGAATACCAGGTTGTATCTCCGCGCGTGTTTTCCGCGCCGATCCTGAGCACGGGCGGGCTGGGAGAGTGGCAGGAAGAAACGCCTTCACTGCCTGTTGCGTTTTATGGCGCGACAAGCGCCTCCGCCGGGGCTTACATACTATCGTTTTGCCCCCGCCTGGCCGGCGCGGCGCAAACAAATGACATTTGGTATTCGGCCATCACGCCAAAGGGATTGGCCCCGTGGCAGAAAATGCCTTCGGCCCTGACCGTCACTCGTTACATGGCCGCCGCCCCGGATTACCGCCGCGGCTCGATCTACATCGTAGGCGGACGAATCGAAAAAACCGCTTATGAAAAGCGCGTGTTTTACTTCCTTTTGTCGGAATCCGCCCAGGAAGCCGTCCAGGGAGCGCCTGAGGCGCAGGCAAGCAAGGTCACAGGCGAAACCAGCCGCGTAACGGCCGACACTTGGTCAGGCCCCCAGGGCGGATCGTCGCAATATACATACCAGGCAATGTCGCAAGTTCCGGCCGGGGCCATTCCGGGGTTCCTGACCCTGGAAGGCGCGCGCGCCGCCGCCATGACGCCGCCCGCCAAACCGATCCTCCTCTATTTCCACCACGACATGGCAAAACCGTGCCAGAATCAGGTGGAAATGCTCAAGTCGCCGTCGTTCGCGCCGCTCCTTCAACAGGCGGCATTTGCCTGGATGAATGTGCGCGACTATCCACAAATCGTGCAGCAACTCGGCGTGTATCGCGCTCCGACGTGGATTTTGTATGACAGGCAATTCCGCGAATGCGGGCGCGTGAGCGGCGCAATCTCGCCCGAGCAACTGGCGGCTGGCATCGCCTCGGTGAAGTAATCCCGGAACGCAGAATTATTACCGCGAAAAGCACAAAAAGGCGCGAAAGAAAATCCATCATTTTCCGTTCTTTTCGCGTTTTTCGTGGTTAAGATGTCTTTTTTGACGTGGATGCCGTTTTGGCAGCGCCGCCCGATGCGCTGACGCCGGCGGCAGCGGCGGCTCCGTTGGATTTGTTTAGTGTATCGCGCGGGTAACTGCCAAGGATGCGGATCATCTGGCAATGCTGGCCGAGCGATTCGACCACGTGGCTGACTTTCGGGTCCTGGATGTGCCCTTCGATGTCCACGAAAAATACATAATCCCAGGCGCGACGCTTGGTTGGGCGCGATTCGATTTTCGAAAGATTGATCCCCGCGCGCGCAAAGGGCTTGAGCAGTTCATACAACGCCCCGGGCGTGTCGGGAACCGAAAACATCACCGAGGTTTTTGAGTCTTCCCACAGCGCAGGGTCGGCGCCCGGACGCTGGGCATCGCGTTTCGAGATCACGAGGAACCGCGTGACGTTGTCGTGCGTGTCTGCGATGTCGCGCGCGACGATCTTCAGCCCATACAGATCGGCGGCGAGTTCGCTCGCGATGGCCGCGCCGTGCTTGTCGCGTTTGGCCCGCTGCACGCCAAGCGCCGTCGAGGCCACTTCGATGGCTTCGGCGCGCGGCAGGTTCTCGCGCAGCCACACGGCGCATTGCAAAAAACCCTGCGGATGCGAATAGACGCGCTTTATCGAACTCATCGGCCCGGCGCAGAGTAAATTCTGGCGGATCGAGAGCATGACCTCCTGGCAGACCTTGACGTCGTTTTCGAGGAAGTTATCGAGCGTGGCATGGACAATGCCGCCCATCGAGTTTTCGATCGGGACCAGGCCGAAATCCACCCAGTCGCGCACGACGGCGAGGAAGATGTCGCGCACGGTGCTGCACGGAACGAACGCAACGCTCGACCCGAAGGCGCGGACGGCGGCCAGATGCGAGAAGGTGGCTTCGGGGCCGAGGAATCCGACCTTTTGCGGAGCCTGGAGCGCGAGGCTGGCGGAGAGGATTTCGCGATAGACCTGGCGCAGGCCGTCGGCGGGGAAGGCGCCGTTGGAGAACCGCGTGATTTTTTCGATGACGCGGGCGTGGCGCGCGGGGTCGTAGGCCGGGACTTTGAGCGAGGCCTTGGCGGCGGCCACATTGCGCGCCAGCCCGGCCCGCTCATCGAGCAGACGGACGATCTCGCGATCCACGCGGTCGATTTCCTTGCGAAGCGAATCCAGGTCCATGAGACAACTCGCGAAGTGGGATATAGAAAAAGGAAAGAAACAGGAAAATGGAAAAACAGCCCCAAGCGAAGGGCAGTTTCGCTGCGGTTCTCTTGCAGTTCAGTTAATGATTAACGAAAGCCGAATGCGCCTGTATGGCGCGCACCGGCCCTTTTGCGTATCCCAGACGAAACCATACACGCAAGAGACGAATGGAAAACGCGAGTGCGGAGCCTCGCGATCCCAGTCGCCCGCTGCACAAGAGACGAATGCCTTACGCAAATAGAATTGATCGGGCATCAGATAAAATCCCGGATGACGCGCGGGGCGGCAGGGGGCAGAGTGCGCACATGAACTTGCGGGGGACTGTTCCGCTTTTATGTCTCGGCTGGATTGCGCTGGCGCTTGGAGTTTGCCTTGCCGCGCCCATCGCCATCCGGGATTCGTCGCGCGAGATGCCGCTAGATCGCGTGGTGGCCGAGGTGGATGGCGAAATCGTTACGGCGCGCGATCTCGCTTTCTGGATGTGGGAGGCGCGCGTGCAGTCGGCGGAATACGCGCATCTGGAGGACGCCGGCCTGTCGCCCATCGTCCTGCGCCGTCTGGCGGACGAAATCCTCGTTGCGAACTGGGCGGAGTGGCGTTTGCGCGAGGCGGACGACGCCGAGATCGACCGCGCGGCCGATGCGTCGCTTCGCGGATTGCGGCGTCTGGCTCCGGCGCGCGGGGCGTTCGAGGACTGGCTGCGCGAGGCCGGCTGGTCCCCCACCGAAGTCCGCACCTATTTGCGCGCCCGCGAACGCCGTCTGTGGTTTATCCGCATGGCGCTTGCCTCGCGCGCGGGCGTCCGGCCCGAACAAATGAACCGCACCGAGCGCACCGCCGCCGAATCCTCCGAACGGCCCGTGCGATTCCGCCTGCGCCACATTCTCATCCCTTGCGGACCGAATTACGGAAAAATAGCAGCGCCCTCCGCCGGAGCCAGCGAAACCGCCCTTGGCTCGCGAGCATCCGCGACTGCCGCAGCTGATTTTGAAACCTCGCGCGCACTGATTCGGGCGCTGGCACTGCGGCGCGAAATCCTCGCCGGACTCCCCTTTGCCGAGGCCGCCGTGCTTTATTCGAGCGACGCCGCCACGCGCCGCGAGGGCGGACTGATCGGCTGGGTGGACGCCGCCTCGCTCCACCCCGCGCTGGCGCAAGCCGCCTCTGGGCTGGCGATCGACGCTGTCTCGGCCCCGGCGCGAACTCCCGAGGGCTGGCATTTGGTGCAGGTGCTCGATTATGACACGCCCGCAAGCCTCGCGCGCGTGCGACGCATCGAACGCGAGTTCAGCGGCGTCCTCGCGGAATTGACCAAAGAAAAAACCATCCGCCTGGCCGAAGGAGTGCAGATGGCCGATCCCGGCAGCGTGGATAGCGCGGCAGGCGCGAGCGGCGAGGAAGTCACCAAGTAAAATCATCGAAGACGACATCAGCAGCGCCATCCGGCGGCAGGCGGCGGCAATGGGTCATTCGCGCCGGCGAAAAGGAAGCGAATGGCGCAAAAGGATACACTGCCTGGGTGCAGGTTTTTGGGGGTGTCCATTTCGCCCATTTCGCGCAATTTAGCCTTATCCGCGCAATGCTGTTGAGTTTGCGTTCCGAAAGTCGCCATCGGCGCGGCGCAGGCCGCGAAGCCAGCCCGGAGAATTGGAGGGTTGCATTGGCGGCCCGAATTTTGCTAATAAAGGCGTTTGGGAATTTCGGCGGGTTGTTTCGCCGAAGACCTTTTTTCTGAATTTCAGGTGATGAGTTCCATGCCCAAATACGACTATCAGTGCGAATCGTGCGGAAAAACTTTCGAGGTGGAGCATGCGATGTCTGCCGCTGGTCCCGACAAGTGCCCTAAATGCGGCACGCGCGGAACCGTGCACCGTCTGCTCAGCGCCGGTTCCGGCCTGATATTCAAAGGAAGCGGTTTTTATATCACGGATTACGCGCGCAAAAACGGCGGCAATCCATCGAGCTCCGGTTCATCGGGCGGAAACGGATCGGGCGGAAACGGCTCAGGGAAAAGCGCCACGGAGAAGTCCGCGGAGAGCAAGGCGTCTGACACGGCATCAGCCAAAGCCCCTGAGAAGACAGCCGCTCCCGCCGCCGCTCCGGCTGGCGCATCAAGCGGTTCCTGATCTTTTACGTTCCCAGCCCGAACGTTGCATTTTAACCGCGAACAACGCGAAAAAACGCGAAAGAAGATTCTTTCTTTCTCGTCCTTTTTGTGTTTTTACGACAAAATTCTTTTTTCCATCTCAT
>CAYUNT010000011.1:0-44037 GCA_964446285.1 uncultured Candidatus Sumerlaeota bacterium
AGGATATATGCAATAATCCTAAACCAAAGGGGCACCATGTTCCTGTTGCTCCCGCATCGCTTCGCCCCAATCAGCCAAGTTTGCGGCGCGCTGCACTCCGCGCTTGACGCCAGCGCGTTCGGCGGAGTTTAGTAATTGCTTGGGCGGCGCCAGGGACAATTCGATTGTTCGTGGCGCGCGCGCCTCTCGCAAGCCAGGTGCGGTAGCCAAGTGGCTAAGGCGGAGGTCTGCAAAACCTCTATTCGGCGGTTCGATTCCGCCCCGCACCTCCAGGAATTTTCAGCCAATAGTCCGCCACTTCCTCCAGGAATTAATTCTTGGTGGTGATTTTTTCGCTCAGGCGCGGCAGCGGAACCGGCGGGGCAGTCAGCGCCCCATACAATTGCCGGAGGTCCTGCATTTTGTTATTTAGGTCGGCGCTCGTAATGGAGCCAAGCGAGGAATCCAGGCGCAGCGCCTCGCGATAGGCCGCCAATCCGCGCTTGCAATATTTTATCGCTTCCAGGCGGTAATTAATCACGCGGACGTTTTCCTTGCGGTCGGATATCTGCATCTGATTGGCGTTGTTATAGGCTTCGTTGCGGTATCCGTCGCCGATCGCGATCAACTCCTGGGCCTGGGCGCGTATCGCCTGCTGCTGGCGTTTGAATTCGATTTCGGACTTGGTGCGAAGCGCATCGGCCTTCTCGACAATATCCGCCAGGCGCGGATACAATTCGATCATCTGTTCGGCCTGGCTCATTGCGAGCGAATACTGGCCGATTTTCATCGAGTCTTCGATGTCTTTCAGGTCAGCCAGGGCATAATCACGCAGCAACCCAAGCGCTTTGGCGTTGTGCGGGTCCTTGCTGAGAATCTGGTCGATGTCGTTTCGCGCTTGCGAATCGAGGCCGTTTTGCTTGAGGAAAGCCGCCAAATCCGCCAAGCCGTTGTAATCATCGGGCTTCAGTTCGTCGCGCCGCTGGAGATATTCGAGGAATCGCAGCGGAGCAATGTCGGCGGACGGGAACACGTCCAAAAGGTCTTTGTAAAGGCGGATGGCCTTATCGAGATCGTTGGCCCGGGCCGCTTCATTTGAAAGCTGGATATAGGTTTCGAACAATGTGCGGTTCAGGGTTGCATCCTGTCCCTTGGCCGACTTCTGAATGCGGCTGAGCAGGGGCAGAGCCTGTTCGAGGCGCTTTTGGCGGATATACAATTCGCTCAATTTGCGCATAAGGAGAACGTCGTCCGGGCTTTCGCGCAGCCTGGCCTCGTATCCGCGCGCCACATCATCGGTCCGCGCTGGATCGTCGAACCACAGATCAAGGAGGGCGTCGCGGGCGGCTTTGTTTTGCGGATCGTAACGGAGGGCTTCCTGATAGTATCCAGCCGCGCCGAGGTTATCGAGTTTGTTGCGGCGGAACGCGGCCCAGGCAAGATACAAGGCGCCGGCCAGGCGGCGGCGGCGGGGTTCGAGGTCTTTGTTGCGCGCCTCGCCCACGGAATCGAGTTTGCGCTTTGCCTCTTCGAAACGCTTTTCCGCGGCAGTGTCCTCAAAACCGCCCTGGGCAAGAAGCGCCTCCACATCATCGAGCGCCTGCACCTGGGTCGAGCGCGTTTGCTGTTCGCTGGCGCGCGCCGCCTGGGCCATTTTACGCCCGAGGGCCTCGCGGACTTTCTCGACATCGGGATCGACTGGGGTTAGCGACGCCGCGCGGTCAAGCGCCGCCGCCGCTTCGGAAAGATGTTCGTTTTTGATATGCTCTTCCGCAATTCGCCTCCAGCCGGTAGAAGGAGCTTCCTTGGTGATTTGTGAAACGCGGGTGCGCGGGAGTTCAATTTCTCCCGCCGCGGTGATCAGCCGAACGCGGGTTTCATCGCCCGGAACGTCTTGCGCCAGACCGAGAATCTGATCGCCTGTCTTGAGCAGGATGACATCCGCGCGCGCGGGCAGGGCGGCAAGCGCGAGAAGCGCCAGAGAAAAGACAAGGGCAACAAGCGTTTCGGGCGCGGATGCGGCCGGCGTGTTTCTACGGCGCGTCATGCGGGATGTCGAACAGCGGCTGGGAATCATGGCGGCTTGTTCTCCTTCCGTTCCATTCATCTGGGATAATGTATTGCCCGGAAACACTCTGGAGGGCCAACAAAAAACTGGGAAACTAAGCGGAGGTCGGCGGGGCGGAGGCATCCGACGTCGGCGCGGGGGATGCGGACGGCGCGGACGGCGCGGGCGCGGGGCGGGAGAAAGATTGGCGCCAGTCGCGGATTTTCATCGCGGCGCGAACCACGCGCGATCCGCGAAGGCGGGCCAGTTCGCCTTCGAGTTCGCGAATGCGGGCGTCGCGGGCGTCGCGCTGGTCGATCAGGCTCCGAATCTGGCCCACATAATTGATGTCTTTCATCAGATAGTAGAACTTATCGAGAATTTCGCGAAAGTCTTCGCGCGAAACGCTGTCGCCAAGGAAAGGAAACCGGTCGAAGTCGAACGTCTCGTAACTGAATCCGAGCCGGCTCCAATCCATGTCTTCGCTGACGACTCCCTTTTGCATCGCGGCATCCCACGTGACCGTCCCAGGAAGCGGCTGGAGCGGCCCAAACGAAAAACGGTCGAAGTAATCCTTGTTCCGGATGGCGAAATCGTAGGTTTCCAGAAGGTCCTCTTTGGTTTCCGTCGGCGAGCCGAGGATGAAATTCGCCCCGATCGAGATGCCGTGTTTCCAGAGGAAGTCCACGGCGCGCTGATTCACCTCGGGCGTGACGTGCGTTTTCCCAAGCGCTTTCAGGATTTTCGCGCTATTCGACTCGAAACCGAAGTCGATGTATTTGAAATTGAGTTCGGCGAATTCGGCGGCCATCTGTTCCGTAATAAGATCGACGCGGGCAAATCCGCGGAACCGGACGCCTTTATGGATGCCGCGCTCGCGGAAAATGCGCACGACCTCGCGCCATCGCCCGACATGGCCGATGAAAAGGTCGTCGAAGAAATACACAACGCGCGGATTGTATTTTTCGCGCAGATACTCGATCTCGCGCGCCACATATTCGGCGGAGAAAAACCGGAAGGTCTTCCAGTGTTTCGCCGACGAGCAAAACGAACAGCGGTATGGGCATCCGCGCGAACTGATGAGATGGACCTCGTCGCTTGGCGCGAGACCCCATCCTTTGTCGATCGTCTCGCGGTCGGGATACGGCAGCGAATCAAGGTCCTTGATGGCCTTGCGCTCCGGCCCATAGGCGGGCTTGCCGTCCGCGCCGTGATAGACAATCCCCGGCACCTTGGCGAAATCCGCGGCGTCGGGACGGCGTTTTACATGATACAACTTCAGCAAATCGACAAAGGTCAGCTCGCCCTCGCCGATGCCTCCGGCGTTGAACTCGGGCGGCAGGACGTGCGGCAGCGAAGTGATGTGCATCCCGCCGAGCAGAATCGGCACGCCGCCAAGCGCGGCGCGGATCGAGCGCGCATCCTCGATGGCCTGCTTGAAATTTTCCGTCGAGGAGGAAATGGCCGCCAAGTCTGGTTTTTCAGCGATCAAATCCTCAACGCGGTGATGAAACGTAGTCTCGGCCCACCAGCATTCCTGTTTCGCGTAGGCCGAAAGGTAACCGATTCCCAGCGGGGGCAGGCTCCACTGATATGGGCTTTGCCGGTCGTAGGCGATGAGAAACGATACCTTCATTCGCGCCCGGTTCCTTTGTTGGAGGAGTTCCTTGGCAGGCATCCGGCCCGGCGGCGATGAGAGTCTTTCCCGCCCAGGGCGCCCGCGCGCTCAGGAGGAAGAAGGCTGTTGCGAAGGGGTTTCAAAGAAATCGCCCAGGCGGCCCGAACGCGGACGTTTGGACGCTTCCTCGGCGGGGGAGGCCGGTGAAGGCGGTTCGTCGGAGTTCGAACGGAACAGCGGCGGGAGTTCCTGGCCCTTGAGAATGTCATCGAGCTCGTCGCCCGAGATTGTCTCGCGGTCGATCAGAACTTGAACAACGCGATCGAGCGCCTCGCGGTTTTCCGTAAGAATTCGCTTGGCGGTCTGGTGCGCCTCGTCCACGAGCGCCTTTACTTCTTCATCGATCAGATTTGCCATTTGCTCGCTGTATTCGCGCTGGCTGGATAGTTCCTTGCCGAGGAATATCTGCGTAGTGGGTTCGCCAAATGTGCGGGGGCCGATCTTTTCCGACATGCCGAATTCGCAGATCATGCGCCGCGCCAGATGCGTAGCGCGGAACAGGTCGTTGCCCACTCCGGTTCCAAATTCGCCGAAAGCGATTTCCTCCGCCGCCAGTCCGCCGAGCAGATACACCAACTGGCGTTTAAGTTCGCTCTTGCTGCGGTTGTGGCGGTCTTCGGTTGGCAGGATCGACGTCGCGCCGAGCGAGCGGCCCCGCGGAATGATTGTGATTTTATGCACCGGGTCCGAGCCGGGCGTGAACTTGGCGCACAGCGCGTGGCCCGCTTCGTGGAAGGCCGTCATGCGCCGCTCGACTTCCGTGAGGACCATGCTGCGGCGCTCCGGACCCATCAATACGCGGTCTTTGGCCTCTTCGAGGTCGCTCATCTCGACGGCGGGCTTGTTCTGGCGCGCGGCCAGCAACGCCGCTTCGTTCACTACATTTGCCAAGTCCGCGCCCGAGAATCCGGGGGTGCCGCGCGCGATGTCTTTCAGGTCCACATCCTTGCCGGTCTTCACGGCCTTGGCGTGGACTCTCAGGATTTTCTCGCGCCCGACTACGTCCGGGAAATCCACAGTGATCTGGCGGTCAAAACGCCCCGGACGCAACAAGGCCGGATCGAGCACGTCCGGACGGTTGGTGGCCGCGATCAGAATCACGCCTTCGTTCGGAGTAAAACCGTCCATCTCAACGAGCAACTGGTTGAGCGTTTGTTCGCGCTCATCGTGCCCTCCGCCAATGCCCGCGAAGCGATGGCGCCCGACCGCGTCAATTTCGTCGATGAACACAAGGCACGGCTTGTTTTTCTTCGCCTGCTCGAAGAGGTCGCGCACGCGGCTCGCGCCTACGCCGACAAACATCTCGACGAAATCCGAGCCGGAAATGCTGAAAAATGGCACATTAGCCTGCCCGGCGACGGCTTTGGCCAGCAACGTTTTGCCGGTTCCCGGCGGACCGATGAGCAAGACGCCTTTCGGGATTTTTCCGCCGAGGCGCGAGAATTTCTTCGGGTCTTTCAGGAACTCGACCACCTCGCGCAATTCTTCCTTGGCCTCATCGACGCCCGCCACGTCGTCGAACGTGATTTTCACCTGGCCTTCCGCGACAAGTTTCGCGCGCGATTTGCCAAACGACATCGCCTTGTTCCCGCCCGACTGCAACTGGCGCATTATTAATATCCACAACCCGATAAACAGCAGGAACGGCAAGAGGAGCGAAAGGACAATTTGCGTCATGAACGTCGATTGCGGCTGGGCGATGTAGGACGTCACATAGCTTTCCAGCATCACTTTGCCGATCAATTCGCTCTGCATTTCGAGGTATTTGACCTCGAAATCGACCGGCTTGTCCTTGTTATCGGGGTCCGGCAGGACGCCCGCCGCCAGCCGCCCCTCGATGCGCCCGCCTTTGTCGATCACCTTGCCGTCGAAGGCATGGTTCGAGCGCGTCGCGGCATCCGCGTGGGTCTGTGCGATTTCGAGGAACTGCACCACCGACAGCACTTTGGGCTGCGGCGAATCGCGGAACTTATAGAACAGCAGAATGCACAGGAGGAAAAATACGATCCATAGTGCTATGCTTTTCACCGAATTCATGCGGGTGAGTCTCAACGATCCATTGGTATCGCGGCGTGTGGCGGGGCCGAAAATCGCGAAAACCCGCCCCCGGACAAGAGCAGAGTGTCAAACGCGCCTCCACCCCTGTCAACGCATCTTAGCGTGGAGCAATTTCCGCGCCAATCGAAAAGGACCGCGCGCCAAAAGCATATATACAAGAATTCGCTTGCAAGGGCAAACGGTTTTGTTAGCGTTTCTCCAGGGTCGGTTGTGATCTGTCACTCCGAGGCGAGAGGGATGCACGGCATTTGGATCACGCGGACGGTTTTTATCCTGACCGCAGCCCTTTGTGGCTACTGGTTGGGGAGGCCCTATGCCGTTGGACCTCAGGCCTGCGCGGCGGCATTTGTCGTCGCGATTTTCCTTTGCGCCCTTGAATACAGCACCACAGCGCTTTCCTCGAAAAAAATCCTTTTGGCGGCCATTGGCGGGTTTTTCGGACTCGCCTTCTCGAGGCTTTTTTACGAAACCATTCCTTGGCCCCCGCCTTTTGACACGTCCGGGCGCGTCGCCCTGACGGCGTTCAATCTGTTTTTTCTATATCTCGGGATTATCCTTGCCCTGCGCCATGCCGACAGGCTTTCGCTGTCGTCGCTGAAATTTGTCCTCACAAATCCCCAGGATTCGATTGGCATCCTCGATACGAACGTCATCATCGACGGGCGCATCAAGGACCTCTACGCGCTTGGATTTATGCAACGCCGGGCTATTGTGCCGCAGTTCGTGCTCGATGAACTCCAGCTGATCGCCGACTCGCGCGATGTGAAACGCCGCGCACAGGGACGCCGCGGACTCGAAAACCTCGAAACGCTCAAAAAAGTCTATCCGCTCCTCGAAATTCACGAGAAGGATTACCCGGACATCCGCGACGTAGATCATAAACTGCTGGCGCTGACCAAGGAACTGAACGCGCTGCTAATCACGAATGACTACAACCTCGAAAAGGTGGCGAAAATCCACCAGATCAAGGTGCTGAACCTGAACCAGATGGCCGCGGTGCTGCGTCCGGCCATTCATGTGGGCGACGAACTTTCACTCACTCTCCTGCGCGAGGGCAAAGACCCGAACCAGGGCGTTGGCTACCTCGAAGACGGGACGATGGTCGTGGTGGACGAGGGGCTGCGGTATATCGGACGCGACCTGCGCGTAGTGGTCACGTCCATATTGCAGACCTCGGCGGGGCGCATGGTATTCGCGCGTCCGCAGACCGGCGACGCCGTCACGATCGAGGAAATCCCCACGAGAAACAGCAACAGCGGGTGAGCGGGCGAGTTGTGAGCGAAGAGTGGCGAGCTGTGGGTTGCGGGTTGTGAGTGAAGAGTTGTGGGTTGTGAGAGAAGAAGTGGACAGCGGTAAGAGGGCAGTGAACAATAAGAGGCATAAGATTTCATGCAACTCTTGAATCCTGCCTATACTTCCTGTTCCTAGAGTCCCATTGGTCTCATAGGTCCTATACGTCCCATCCTTTCCCCCGGCACAAAGGCAAAGTAAGGCAGAATGCAGTTGCTATCCGCCAATTTCCCCCAATAAGGACTCGCCTCAGATGACAGCGAAAGAACAAATCAAGGCGCTAATTGAGGGGCAGCCGGACGATGCGAGTTTCGACGAATTCCTTCGTGAACTGGCCTTTGCGCGCATGGTCGAACGGGGCCTTGTGGATGCCTGCGAAGGGCGCGTCATCTCCAACGAGGACATGGGAAAGCGCATCCAGCAATAGTAAACATGGTAGATGTTCTTCTGGCCACCAGGTTTCCATCTTTTTAGGCACCGAAACAGTTCATGTGGAGGAAAACCTGTCAATCAAACCGCAGTCTGAGATTCGCAACGTTCAAGGGCTTACAGAATGGCAGAAGACTCGTTTACGATTTCTTGCAGGGTGCTGTCTATTGCTGGTGTAAGAATCGAATGGGCGATTGGTTCTCCATGAGAGACCTGATGGGTGGCGAGAATTTTGATTGGGAAGGAACTCCCTTGTAGGAACTTTTCGAAAAGCAGATACGAGCAGGCGTGGCGGTCGATGCTGCAATCGAGCAAGCCGGCAAAGAGAGTGGCTGGTTGCTCAAGCATGTGGTAAGTGAAGACCGCCGATGCTTTGAGACCAAAAAGGAAGACCTAATACGAAAATATCGCTGGATACCGTAAAAATTAATCATTCTTGGGGAAACTCAAGGGCAGCAGAAGGTTTGAGTCAGACGGCGCGGGCGAGGGAGGCTTTGGCGCGTTCTGATTGGATGCGGTGCATGGCCTCGTCGTCGAAGAATCTCGCGCCACATTCGGCACAGCGGAGATGATACAGCCACGGTAACATCAGTTTTCGTGGTTGGAATTCCATTTTCCCGGTCATCGCCCGGGGGCAGGCTCTAAAAACCCGCGCCCGGGCCGAAATAGTAGATGTCGCCGGACGAAATCGTGCCGTTGGTTGGATCGTATCGCGCCGGATCGCCATTTTCCGCCGAGCCATCCTGGTGTTTCAGATCGGGGCCGTGGCTGAATAGGAAATAGCGCAGGCTGCCGCCGCCGCCCTGGCCGAGTTGCCGGGCCAGATCGCTGATGAACAACGGCTCGGCGGGCGACATGGATTCGTTATTGCGCTGTTCGGAATAGTGCCATGTTACGCGGCGCGGATGTTCTTCCTCGACGCCCACTTCGAAAACATCGATAGGCAGCGCGGAGATGTAGGCGACGGGCGTTGTCAGGCGGAATGGCACAAATCCCTCGAACGCCTCTTCGGCGGGGTCTTCGATTGTGAAAGGCGCGGGCGGAACAAAACCGATGGGTGGGGGATAATGCGCGGAATCGACAGCGTATGCCTCGAGTGCGAGGGCGGTCGAGCGCATGTCGGCCTTGGCGCGCGAGACTTTCGAGCGGGTTTGCGCCTCGAGGAAGTTGGGAATGGCGATCGCGGCCAGTATGGCAATAATCGCGACAACGATAAGAAGTTCAATCAACGTGAAGGCCCGGCTTGACGAGTGCGTTTGGCTCATGGTGACCTCGACTGCGGAAGTTGAAGGCGGAAGCGGCGATAGGGGCCGCGCCGTCCGATGTCTCGGCGCTTATGTGATAGTCGATTATCAGTTATCAATAGGAATGTGGCTTTGATTTCCAGAAAAACCACGCAACGGGCCGCGTTGCGCGAGGCATTCCGCCGCGCGGGACGCCCCCTCAGCCCGCAGGAGGTCTTCGAGGCCGCGAAGGTCAAGTCACCGCGCCTGGGAATCGCCACCGTATATCGGACCCTCAAAACTCTGGTGGAAGAGGGCTGGCTGAAGCCCGTCGAAGTGCCGGGCGAGCCGCCTCGTTACGAATTGGCTCATCTCGATCATCATCATCATTTTCGCTGCCGCCAATGCCGCCGGCTCTTTGACCTCAAGGGGTGTCCGGGCAATCTTTCGTCGCTTCTTCCAGAAGGGTTTGTTCTGGAATCGCACAACATCCTTCTGGAAGGTTTGTGCGAGGATTGCTCCCCGCCACGAACCCAGCACAAATAGCGGCGGAAGGCGGGATCAGGATAAGTGGAACCTCTTTAAGCGCCTCAGCCGCTGCGCCGATAATCCAGACGAATTGGATTAATAAATATGCGCGTAACCGAGCTCATTCATGCTTTGCGCATTCCCTTCCAGATCGCGCTGCCTTCGGGTGCGCAGATGGACCGGTTTGTGTATGCGTTTCTGATTTTTGGCCAGAAAATCACGCTGATCGACACAGGCGTAGCGGGGGCGGAGGAGGCGATTTTCCAATACGTGCGCAAGGCGGGGCGCAATCCGGCGGAAATCGCCTGGGCTGTCCTGACGCACGCGCATCCCGATCATATTGGATCGGCGCGGCGCATTCGCGAGGCCGTGGGCTGCCGCATTGCCATCCACGCCGCCGAACGCGAATGGATCGAGGACGTGGAAAAGCAGGTGCGCGAACGCCCGGTTCCTGGATTCCACACGCTTGTGGCGGGGTCGGCGCCGGTGGATCGAGCGCTGGCGGATGGCGAGATTATCGACACGGACGATGAAACGCGCCTGCAAGTGATTCATACGCCAGGGCATTCGGCGGGTTCGATTTCGCTGTGGTTCGGTCGAGACGGGGCGCTTTTCTGCGGCGACGCCGTGCCCGCGCCGGGCGGGCTGCCCGTATATGACGATGCGGTCGTTTCGAGCCAGTCGCTGCGGAAGCTAATGCGGCGGGCGAGCGCGGGGGCGGCGGCTCTGTTGTCGTCGTGGGATGATCCGCGCGTGGAGGGCGGGCTGATCTGCCAGGCGATCAACGACGGTTTTGGCGAGTTGCGGCGCGTTCACAAGGCCGTGATGCGCGCGGCGCATGAAGTCCGCGAGGCGGCGGGGAACAAGGAGGACAAAGGGGCGCAAGGCGCGCGCGATTCGCAGAAGGCAGAAGAATCCGCGCAGGATGCGATGGACGCGCTGGACGCGCCGGAATTGGCGCTTCGGATTTGCCCGGCCGTGGTGAAAGACCTCGGGCTTCCCCCCGCGGCGGCCAACCCCATTACGGCGCGGACAATCGCGGCTCATCTGCGCGCGCCGCGTCTTGATGAGATTCTGCGCGCGGGATGAAGCGAGGCCGCGCGCCGCGCAAATACCATTTCCCTCCAATTCCGTGCCCTGAATAGCCTCTGAAAGAGGCAAATAACAAAGCCCAGGGTCAGCGAGGAACGAGCGCCACCCCGGGAAACCAACGCCAGGAAAAGGAAATTACCCTGCAAGGGTTCAATAAAAGAAATCTTTCCGTACATTCGTCCGTTCATCGGCCACGCCGCAAAGAAGGAAAGACTGGAGAAATCCACATTTGGAGGTCGAAAGGATGGGAAGACTGCGATTTATTTAACCCTTGCAGGGTATTTTTGTTCCGCGCGCGCCATCTCCCAGGGTGGCGCTCGTTCCTCGCTGACCCTGGGCTTTGCTATAGAATCCCCTTGGGATTCGAAGGAAACAGGCCGGTTGAAAAACCGATTTCTTCTTCGTGCCTTTGTGACTTTGTAGTGATTTGATAGGGGACTTTAGGGACCTGAGACGGGCGCGGGAGCCAAATCTCCAGATGGGACGGGCGTTTGCGCAGCCGGAGCGGGCTGGCCAAAGCCAGGCGTGGGTGCGGGCGTTGGAGTGGCGCTCAGCAAATTGTCAATCCATTGATCCAGGCGCGGCTGTGGAGTTTCCGGCGGGGCGCCCGGATACGCGACGGTCGTTCCGGGCGGAAGCGGCGTGGCGGGCGGCGCGGGCGCCGGGGCGCGCAGGCCGATCCAGCGGCGGTGTTCGGGCGGATAATAGACGGCGATCACTTTGCCCATTATTTCCTTTTTGCCGACCGTGCTTGCCTCGGTGAGTCCGCGCGGGATGAACCCCGGCGCGCCCGGCTGGGGCGACTTGCCGCCGAGCGAGCCATAGGAAAAAGGCTCCATCGAACCATGCGAGATAATGACGGCGAATTTGCCGCGCGGCACGTCGATGCGGAAATTGCCGAGCATTCCCGAGGGAACCAGCGGCCAATAGGCTTCGGGCATGGGGAGGCCGTTCAAGAGCAGCGGACCGCCCGGGCGCATTTCCACCACATCGCCCCCAACGCCGTTCACGCGCTCGAACGACATGGATTCATTTATCAAATAAGCATCCGCGGCATACAAATTGCCATCTTCGGCTACGATTGGCTCCAGATAATAAGCGGGCGGGTCGTAGAGGACGATTTCGCCGCGCGCCGGATCGCGGAACCAGTAGCCGGGCATCCAGACGAGAACGCGGTCGCCGCGCGAGAAGGCGGGTTCGAGGACGTCGCGGCGGATCGAAACAAATTTCAATATGGGCGTAAGGAGGAATTGGGTGGTCAGCGCTAGGGCGCCCGTCGAAAAGATCAGAGCGAAAAACATGGCCAGAATCCGTCGGCGCGGCCACAGTTGCCCGTTCGAACGCACGGCGAGCGCAATGGCGTCGTTCATGGAATAGAGAATCCACAACACCCAGGTCCCAAGCAGATAATTCGAGAATCGCCATCGAAGCGTGAACAGGCAAAGAAGGGTCAGGGCAACAAACACGGCGGCGAAAAACAGCGCGCGGGCGCGGCGGTTCATATAGAGCGCGCCGGCGCCGGGCAAAATCGCCAAAAATCCCGCCAGCCAGGGCGAGCGATAGGAAAAATCCGCATCCATATCCGGCTCGGCCTGGTCGCGAAAATGGTCCATGCGGCGGCGCAATGGAATCATGAACCGCTCGAACCAGCGTTCCGCCTGGGTGGGCTGTTTGGTTTCCGCCAGCCAGGCGGCGATGTCTTGCTCTGTAAGCTGCGCGCCGCACTTCAGACACCTGTCGCTTTGCGAGGTGTTGATGAATCCGCAGGTCGGACAAGGGCGTGTGGCGCGCATGATTTATTGAACAGTGGACAGTGGGCAGGGGGTAGTAAAGAGCGGAAGGAAAAAGTTGCGAGTTGTGAGAAAAGAAGTGGGCAGTGGGCAGTGATCCGTGAGCGAAGAAGAGGAGTTGTGGGTTGTGAGTTAAGAAGTGATTAGTGGGCAGTGATCAGTGGGCAGCGATTATTGAGCGGTTCCTTTGTCCTTTGGGTCCTTTGAGTCCCATTATCCCTTTGCGTCCTTTGAGGTGCGGCGGGGGGTGACTCGGTGGCGGGCGGTGGCTTGGCCGTCGCGGTTGACGGCGCGCATGAAATCGGCTCCCAAATCGCGCCAGGGCAGCAAAACAGATTCCTGATACACATTGCTGTTGGCCACATAGATCGAGGTGGCGTCGCTGGCGGCATGAACTGATTCGAGCGCCGGTTCGCCCGCTGGACGCCAGAGTGTGTCTTCGATCTCGATGGCGTCATCGGCAAAACGGATTTCGCGCGCGAAACGCCATCCGGTGCGCGGTTTCCCGAGAATCAGTTTTTTCTGCAGCAGCGCCCGCAAGAGATTCGGCGCAAACCGCCCGATCGCCAGATTCAGCAGGCGGAAAATGATCTGTTTGAAAGGCGTCGGCAGCATGACGCGGCGGCGTGCCATGTGCCCTTCGACGCGCCCCTTTTCCAAACTCTCGCTCGCCACTTCGACGAGGTTTTCGGCATCAACGAGGTGCGAAACGAGCACGCGCCCGCGGGCATCGCGCGCCACGAGACCCGTGTCGCTGTAAAGCGCGCCTTCGGAATCGAACACCTTGATGACCCCACCCTTGGAGAAATTCGCCACGGCATGATACGCAGGCGTGATCACAACGGCGATTTTCGCGGCGGGAAAGTATTTTCGCAGGGGCTTTCGCGCGGAAATCGGCTCGGGCGGCGCGGCGGGCGAGAAGTCGAGATAGGCCTGAAGCCAGTTATACAGGTAATGCGCGCACATGCGGTCATCGTCGTTGTAATAGCGCTTTCGCGCGGGCAGGGTGCGCGTGAAATGATCGGCGATGGCGGCTGCTTCGGGAATGCGCGGCGCGAGAATCTCGAAGCCGTGCGGATAAAAATGAAACGTGTTGCGGCTGCCGTATTCGCCCGCGTAGGAGCCATCGGGGTGCATGAAATGCCACGCGAAACGCACGGCGGGAGCGAGCATCTTCAGAAGCGAATCGTCGCCGTTTTTCTTCCAGAGTTTCGCAAGGAAATCTATCGTGCAGGAATGATACCCCGGGTCGGCGCCTTCGTATTCCTGGAACCATCCTTCTTCGCGGTTTTGCCATTCGCGGCAGATTTCTACGCGGTGCGCGGCGCCCTCGCGGTAAGAATCCCGGCCTGTGAGTATGAAAAGATTGTAGAGCGCGAGGGCCGCGAGCGCCTGGTGATTGGTCAGACGGCCCGTTTCCTGGTAACGCAGGAGCAGGTCGGCGCGGCGCGAAAGAAACTCGATGCGGGCAGGCAAGCGATCATCGAGCGTGAGGCAGGTTTCGGACATGGCATAGAGCGAAAACACCGCTGCGCCGAGAGCCTGCTCGAAGGGAAAATAGTCGTCGCACGAGCCGTCGGGATGGGCCGAGCGCGCGGCGAAATCCACGCCCGCAAGCGCCAAATCGCGCACGCGCTCTTTGCCAAAATACGGGTTGTCAGGAAACGGATGCCGATACGCCAGCGCCAGCGGCAGGCAGAATTCCTGCGACATGCCACACGGGAAATCCATCGTTCGATAATGCCAGAAGGCGCGGTCGAAGGAACCATAAGTGGGGCTGTAGGGGTTGCGATCCACCAGAGCGAAGAGTTTGGGAATGTAGAGAAATGCCTCATCCGAATAGCGGCGCCGCATTTCGGGAGGGCGGGTTGCCGCAGGATTGGGCGCTGGGGAATCGCTGCTTGGGACTGAACAGTTGCTCATGGCTGCCAAATGGGACCTATGGGACGAAGGGGACGTATAGGACAATTTTCAATGAAACACGCGCAGAAATGCCCTAACCGAAAGGAAATTGGCAATAACCGGCGGCAATACCAATTTCCCTGGATTCGGTTCCGAATCGCCTGTCACGGTTTTCGCGAAAAGAGCGAAAACCGCGCCAGGCGATTTCCTTTTTGGTGTCTTGGTTTCCCAGGGCGGCGCTTCGCTTGCCCTGGGCTAAGTTATTTTGCTCCTTCAGAGCAAATTCAGGGAACAGAATTACGGAAAATTGGTATAAGGCGCCATAAACCCATGCGCCGCGCGCCAAAGCGCGAGCAAGTTACTAAGGAACAGCCGAAAAATGGGAGAGGAAAATTCTCAATCAATGCAGGAACCAGCCCACGAAATGCTGAGGAGTGGCTGGCGTTTGGGTGGGCTGCGGCGTGGCGGACGAGGAAGGAGAAGGCGTCGGCGAAGGCCCCGGGGTTTCGGTGGGCGCGGGCGTGGCTTGCCCGGCGCCGCTGGGCTTGGTCACCGCAAGTTCTTCCGCCGCTGGATCGATGACCACGCCATAGATTTCCGGCGAGGTCAGGGTGAAGGATTTCAGCCCTTCGACGCGAATGGTGCTTCGATCGAGCAGGTAAATTTTGCTATAGCGCGTGGAGGAAACGGGGACAAATCCAGGAAGAGTAATATCGAACTGAACCAGACGCAACTTGCCCGCCGAACCCCGCACACCGTCAAAGGTCCGCAGGTCTGTCAGTTCGAGTTGTTCGGAATCCATAAACTCGATTTCGATATTTATCGGAGCGTCCGCCGGAAGCAGGGGCTTGCTTTCCACGGCGAAAATCGAGCCGCTGTTTTCCGGGAAAGTGTAGCGTTCGTATCCCTGCGCCTGGCGCAGAGTCACCCGTTTGCCCGACGGGTCTTCCACAAAGCCTGGGAATTCGATTCTGTGGCGGGTGTAAAGGCCCTCGGGACCGGGCATCAAAGTCAGAGGCGGCGGGCTGGCCTCCTCGAGAATTTCGGATGCGCGCGTTCGCATCGCGGCTGGCGCGGGCGCCGCCGAACTCACAAAAATCTCGCGCGGGTCCACAACCAGTTCGGGCAGTCCGCCAATGACCTCTTTGGGGATGCCAACACTGGGGCGCGGAACTCTGCGCCAGGGAAGGTTACCCAGATCGCCCAGGCGGGCGGTGATTGTGTTGTTGACCGTATCGTAGGTTGTTTTGCCGCTAAAGCGCGTGAAATTATAGGGCGGCTCCTCGCCATAAATCACAACGAACTTGAGCGCCTTGAAAATCTGCCCGGCTTCAAGATCAACCTGCGAAGGGGCAAATTCCATGGTGAATTGGGCGGAGGAGTCGGCGCTGACTTCCACAACGCTATCAAAGCCATAATCATCCGCGGGTGGGGCGATTAAAACCATCGACTCGGGCGAAACAGCGGTGGCCGGAATCGAAATACTATGGCGCGAAAACCGCGCGCTGCCGTCGCTGGCGAGCGTAACGGCCGCTCCCCCTGGTTTGGCCATGCGTTGAACCTCGCGGAAAAGAACCTTCACCGGGCGCGGCGCGGCGGGGGCCAGTGGTTCGAGCGTTTTGGCGTCATAAACCTTCTGGCTGATCGAGGCCCCTAAATTAATCCAGGTGGCTTGCTCGCGGACGCCTCCAGGCGGGATCGTATGAATCATGGCATCTGCGCCCAGGCGTATTGCCAGTTTGCGCGGGTCCGCCTGGCTCTGCTCGACGAAGAACCCGGCGCCCAACGAGCCGCCAGCACCCGAAAGCGCAAAATCCGACTCCGAAAATTCCTGCATAGGCGCGGTCAGATGAATTTCGTCCGGGAAGGTCAGCAACAGGGTTTCGCCTTCCGTGCCCTCCCCATTGGCATCGCCGTCGATGAGACTGGCTTCAAGCAGCCCCGGGCTTTTGACATTGTCATAGCGCACCAGGCGGTTCGAGTCCGGGTCCACGACGAAAATCCGCCCCTGTGCGTCGGCGTTGGCCGAAAATGGATTGCGCAGCGATCCGCCGGGCGCCTGGCCAAAAGGAATAGGAATGATCGACTGCGGAGAGGCTTGGGAACTGACCGCCAGGTCCGCCGAAATGCTGGGCGCTGCGCCGCCGGTCTGGAATCGCAGCACGCGCTGATTGGCGTTGTCGGTAACCAGAAGCCAGCCGCGCTCGATCCATTCCAGGCCAAGAGGTCCGTTGAGCG
Organism: uncultured Candidatus Sumerlaeota bacterium; assembly: GCA_964446285.1. GTDB lineage: Bacteria > Sumerlaeota > Sumerlaeia > SLMS01 > CAYUNT01 > CAYUNT01. The sequence continues at coordinate 16,255 of CAYUNT010000011.1, forward strand.
TGGCCGGGCTGATTCCGCCGTTATTCGGGATCGCACTCGTGAAATCATAAGGATTTCGCTGGCCATATACATAATCGGCGGACATGCCAGAGGTGTGCGGCGCTGTGAAGCGCAACACGCGATGATCGCCCCAATCGGCCACGTAAAGATGCCCCTCATCGTCCACGGCCACATCCAGAGGCGTATTGAACCCAAATGCGTTGGGCCGCGCCTGTCCGCTGTTGGCTGTGCTGGCGATGAAGTCTTCCTGCCCGATTACCAGGTCCGCAGGCGCTCCCGGGGGCTTTTGCACTGCGTTGTGATAGGCCATAACCCGGTGGTTGCCCGTATCCACCACCCAGAGCGTTCCCCAGGAATCGAGCGCCAGGCCGCTCGGGTTGCGAAGCAAAACGCTGGTTGCGCCAGCCGATGAGCTCCCGAACTGAATAAACCCAGGCATCCCCGAATACAAAGGCGGACGATAGATAAGCACCCGCGAGCGGTCCGTTACGAACAACTCGCCTGTGGGGGCAAGCGCCACGCCTCCAGGACGTTCGAGTTTATACACGCCTCCTTCGACGGGGGTTGCGTCCGCGGCGCTCTGGCCAAGAACCACATCCGCCGAAAGGCCCAGATGAAAACGATCCATGCGGCGCCAGAACAAGACGCGGGAATTTCCCGAGTCGATGAGCGCCATGCGGTGGGGATATTCGCTGCGATCCACATAAATGCGCGTGGGACGGATGAGGTCGTTTCCGCTGGCAAGAAGGACGGTTTTTACGCGGGCGCCGCCTGCCGTCTCAGGCGTCTGCGCGGCGGCCTTGAGAGAATCTGGCGTCAAGACGGCCTCCCTCGCGCGCTGGGCTTCGATGTCGTTGTAAAGCGCTTCGAGGGGCGAAACGAGCGGCGAGGCAAGTGATGAAGAGGCTTGCGCGGCCGCATCCGCCGCCAATCCTCCCGCAACCCATGCCAGCCCCGCCACCCACGCAACTGCGCGAGAGCGAATCAATCCCCAGGAAAGGCGGCTGGCAAATCGAGTCATGTCACTTCTTTTGCGTTCCCTCGCCGGAGGAAGACCGGTGAGTGCGGTAGAGATTGCCAAAACTCAGCGTGCCGTTGGTTGGATCATAAGGAATATCGAATGTGGTTTGAATGAGATTCACAATCACGGATTTGGACGGATCGATGTAAACCCCGTCCGGGCCGTAGGAGATCAGTTTCCAGGGTCCATACCGCTCGAAGGCGCCGGGGTTGTATCCCGGAGCGTCAATGGCGTCGGCCGGAGGTTCGTGAACGTAATCCGGGGCAAAGCGCGCCGCGGCAAACAGGCGGGCGGTGGGCATGTCCATAATGCGCTGATAGGTATAAAGCTGCACATCGTCGGGCCGAAGTCCGGTGTTGATGACATCGGGATTCACGCTGCCCGGCTCGGCGGAAAGAATCCGCGTGAAAGGATCGCGCAGGCGGCCCTGGGTGATATAGGCGATCGGCGTGGTGACGGCGTTTGGCACGGAATAATTGTTGTATTTCGAGTTGAGGGGATAGGCGTTGTAATCGACGGCGTAAGCCTCGAGCGCAATGGCCGCCGTCCGCAGGTCGCCCGCCACGCGGCTGGCTTTGGCGCGCACCTGAGCCGCAAGAAAATTCGGCAGCGCAATGGCGGCAAGCACAGCGAGTATGGCCACTACAATTAATAGCTCGACCAGCGTGAATCCGCGGCGGGAAAACACAAGACGCGAACAGCATTTTGAATTCATTATGCTATGCCACAATACAACTTGCGCCGCCTGACAATCTCCATATCCCCGCATAATAGAGAGCGGCGCCCGCAGAGCTAAAAACGGCCAATGTGCCACAGTTTGGATTTATTTGTTCCCGTTGCCTCCCTTTGAATGCAAAATCGGGCTTCACCATCCGGATGGAAATGTAGGGTCCGGAGGCTGGGGCTGTCAACCGTGGCTTTCGCATTTCGAGGGGATTTTCGCAATGCGTTCGCGCCCGAAAATCGGCGCGCGCTCAAGGAAATCTGATCGGGGCAATTGGGAGGCGGAATCAGGGTTTTTCTTCGGGGCGGAGGGCCACAATCGCGGGCTGAAGGAAATACTTGTTCGCCACCTTCATGATGTCGCGCGAAGTCACCTGTTCAAGGCGCTGAGGAAATTCCGTGTCAAAGGCCGCGCTCATCCCCATCACCTCCCAATAGGCGAGGAAATAGGCCTGGCTCGAATTGGTCTGGTGACCCATCAGATAGCGCCCCATCGCGTAATTGCGGGCGCGGGTGAGTTCTTCATCGCCGACCGGCTCGCGCTTGAGGCGGTCGAACTCCTCCAGAATGCCGTCGCGCGCCTGTTTGAGCGTTTCGGGCTTGGTTCCGATGTAGGCCGTGATGTGCCCCTGCTGGCGGCGAATGCGATGAAACGACCCGACGGCGTAGGCCAGGCCCTGGCGGTCGCGCAGGTCGATGAACAGGCGCGCGGACATGCCTTCGCCCAGCACAGCCGAGGTCAGCCGCAGCGCCGGATAATCGGGCGAGGTGACATCGGTCGTCGTGTATCCGATGCAAAGGAAACTCTGTTTGGCCTCGCGGCGCAATTCAAGGTCGGCGGGGCGCGGAACAAACTCCTTGCCAGCATCAAGGCGCGGGACGGTCGCCGGGCAAGCGCCCCCCAGACGCTCCTCGATCTTTCGGCGGGCGGTTATGACGTCGAGATCGCCTACGATGGAGACAATCATGTTCGAGGGCTGAAGGCGCTCGCGGTGAAGCGCAATCATCTGGTCGCGCGTCAGGGCCGAAACCGTTTCCGGCTCGCCTTCGACCGGGCGCGCATACGGGTGGCCCGCGTAAAGCGTTTTGCGGAAATTCTTGTAAGTGAAAGCGAACTTGTCGTCGTCCTGCATCCGGATGCCCGCAAGCACCTGCTGGCGTTCGTTTTCGATTTCATCGGGCGGAAACGAAGGATGAAGCAGGATGTCGGCCAGGAGGTCGAGCGACGGATCGAGGTCGTCGAGCGTGCTGACGAGCGACCACGAGCAGAAATCCTCGCCCGCGTCGTCGGAAAGCGAAATGCCGAGCGACTCGATGGTTTCGGCGATTTGCTGAGCTTTGCGCGATTCGGTTCCTTTTCGCATCACGGCGAGCGTCAGGTTGGCCAGGCCGCTTTCGGCGGCGGTTTCCTGGGCGGATCCCGTGCGATACGCCACGCATACGCCCACAATGCGATTGGAGGTATTTTGTTTGTGGAGAAACGTCAGGCCATTGGGCAATTTCACTGTTGTCACCATGCTTTCGGGCGATGATTGCGCCGGGTTCGCCGCCGAGGATGCCAGCGTGCCGTCCGAGGGAGAAGGCGCGGCGACGATGCTTTGGCTGGCGGCCCGCGCGCTATGGACGGCGCACAATATGCCCAGGACGCAGAAAAGGGCGGAGAGAAGAATGGACTTGCGAGGACGATCTGGCATGGCCGTCACACCGCGAAACAGAGTGGTGAACCGGAAACGGCAGCGGGCGAGGCAAAAACACAAAGAAGATGAAATGCAGCGATGAGGAGAATTCGGCCGCTATTTCCTTTGGGTTCACATGCGCGCGCCGGAGTTGCGATCCAGCAGCGCAAGGCATAATAATGAACGCAGCCCGCGTTTCAACGGTTACATTGTTCCCGGCGCAATGCGGCGGACAAGCACGCCTAAAAGCAACCGTTCCGCCCATTTGCGCTCGAAGCCACGGAAATGGCGCAAAGAAGGGAGCGCAGGCCAGGAACTGTTCAAACTTACTGGGGGCCTGGGTATTTTGCCCGTGATTCTGGTGGCTTGGGCGTCTCGCCCAAGATTTTTCCCGCAATTTGAACGGCTCCTGCGCGGAAAAGCGAAGAGCGAGTGCGGAGCCTCGCGATCCCAGGCAGACCTGCTCTCGCGCCCCGCGCGGAAAAAAGGTCTCGAATCCAACAACCTTCATCGTCCCAATACCTGCTCTCGCGCCCCGCGCGGAAAAAAGGCTTGCTCCGCGGGCGCGGGACGCACAGGATTCGGGCACATCTTGAGGATGGCGAAAAGATGGGCCGAAAACGGCCCTCTTTTTTTTGACCACCTTCAAGAATGCCAGAATATTAATCTCGTCCGCTTGGCGCGCGCGCAGATACCCGATCGCAAAAAGACTCAGAAGGAGGCGTCCGCTCATGCCCCGAAAATCCATAAAAGGCATTCAGGCCATCAACCTTAAGCCACTGATCCGCCAAATCAGCAAGGAAAAGGACCTTGAACTCGATGTAATTAAATTCGCCATCGAGGAGGCCATCCGCACGGCAGCAAGCAAGCGCTCGCAATCCTTCGTCAGCCCGCGCCCGATGCTCGATATTGAAAGCGGCGATCTGCGCATTTTTGTAATGAAAAAGATTGTCCGCCAGGTCAAAAACCCCCGCGCCGAAATCGACCTCGTCCACGCCAAGCAGATGGATAACGCCTATGTGGTGGACCAGGAAGTCGAAGTGGAAATCGACCCACTCGAATTCGGGCGCATCGCGGCGCAATCGGTCCGCCAAGGCATTTTGCAGCGCCTTCGCGACGCCGAGCGCGAGCGCATCCACGCCGATTTCAAAGACAAGGTCGGACAGGTGGTCACCGGCATTGTCCAGCGTTACGACCGCAAGGACGTGATCCTGACGCTGGGCAAAATCGAAATGATGCTGCCGCATCAGGAAATTCCGCCCACGACGCGCTATAAATACGGCGACCGCCTGCGATGCCTCATCACCGACGTCAAGCGCATCCCGAAAGGGCCGCAGATTATCCTTTCGCGCACGCGCGCGGAACTCGTTCGCCAGCTCTTCGCCCAGGAAGTGCCGGAAATCGCCGACGGCACGGTGAAAATCCTCGAAGTGGCCCGCGAACCGGGCGTGCGCACGAAAATCGCCGTCTCCTCGATGAATCCTGATGTCGATCCAGTGGGCGCGTGCGTCGGCATGAAGGGTTCGCGCGTCCAGATGATCGTCCGCGAACTCGAAAATGAAAAGATCGACATCGTGCCTTATTCGTCGATTCCACAGCACTTTATCGCCGCGGCGCTCAATCCGGCCAAGATTGTCACAATCCGCTTGAACGAAACGGAAAAGCGCGCGGAAGCCATCGTCGAACGCGATTCGCTTTCGGTGGCGATTGGCAAGCGCGGCCAGAACGCCAAACTGGCCTCGAAACTGACCGGATGGAAGATCGACGTCATCGCCCAGGAACCGGCGGAACTGCGCCAGATGCTCGAAGAGATCGGACGGCGTTACCTGGAAGACTTCCTCTCGCAAATCGAGGGACTTACGGGCCTTGCGCGCGACGCTCTGCTTCGCTCGGACAACTTCAATTCCGTCGAGAAACTGGCCAATACGGAGCCAAAGGCCTTGCTGAACTTCACAGGCGACGACCTCGAACTGGCCGAGGAGATCGTCAACGGGGCGCGCGAATACCTCGATGCGCTTAAATTCATGGCCACTGGCGCCGGGGCCAAGTCGAGCGAGGGAGAAATTAACGTGGCAGCGCCCGCCAGTGGCGATGCAACGCCTGCCACACCAGGCGCGGGAACCACCGGGGCGCCCGCGGCCGCTCCCGAAGTGACACTTGAAGAAGCCAATCCACCCGAGACGCCTGCGGTTTCCGAGGCGCCCACACCGGTGGACGAAAAACCGTCCAAATCCTAAACTTGCGGATTGACACCGCCAGCCGCCATTTGGAGTATTCCCATTTTGCGTGCCGGGGTGTAATGCATCCTGGCCCCTGTTTGCGCGGCCTCGCGCCGCTTATTCCAATCTCGCAGACGCAAATCCATGAAACGAGCCATCATCCGCTCCGGCGGCAAGCAGTATCACGTCGCAGTAGGCGACATCATCCAGATTGAACAAGTTCCCGGGGAAAAGGGCGCGACGGTTGAACTGACCGACGTGCTGTTGCTCTCGGGCGACGAGGGCGTGCGCCTTGGCACTCCCAAGGTTGAAGGCGCGCGCGTTCAGGCAAAAATCTGCCGCCAGGACCGCGGACCCAAGACCCTCGTCTATAAGTTCAAAAAGCGAAAAGGCTTCACGAAGCTGCAGGGACACCGGCAGTCTTTCACAGAAGTCATGATCGAAAAGATTGAATCCTAAACCCTGCACGCGGCCGCGCGCGCATACTCGTGCGCGCCTGAGGCGGCTGGCCCGGCGGCGGCTGGGCTAATTTTTGGAGGTAGAGTGTCATGGCACATAAGAAAGGTGGCGGTTCATCGAGAAACGGGCGCGACAGCAATTCGCAGCGCCGTGGAACCAAGGAACCTGATGGCAAGGTTGTAACCGGCGGCTCGATTCTTGTCCGCCAGGTCGGCAACCGCATTTATCCGGGCGCCAATGTCGGCCAGGGACGCGACTTCACGCTGTATGCCTGTGTTCCCGGGCGTGTTCATTTTTATGATCGCCGAGGCCGGAAATACGTTTCCATCGAGCCTGTGGCCGTTGCGGCGAGCTGATAGAACTCGTCTTCTCCCGGCCTTTTGCATTGAGCGCGCCGTTGCGGCGCAAATGCTCGTTTTCTTTATCTTTGATTTTTCCCGCCGCCGGGGGTTTTCTCTCCCGGCGGTTTCTCATTCCCTGCCGCTGATAGGGCATAAGACGAGGCGGCCTGCCAGGGCATGCGAATGAATTCCGAACCCTCAAAAGCATCATCAATTCCGCCCGCTTCGCCGCAGGCGTCCGCCAAGCGCGCGAGTTGCGTTTATGGGCCGGTGCGGTCGTGGCGTTTCGGATGGTCGCTCGGAATCGATTTGCTCCTCGAAACCAGTATATGTTCGTTCAATTGCACTTACTGCCAGTTGGGCGCGATTCAGCGCGTGACGACCGAGCAGCGCATTTACGTCCCGACCAGCCAGATGATCGAAGACCTGCGCGCCGTACAATGGAACGGCATCGACGTCGTCACTTTTAGCGGATCGGGTGAACCGACGCTGGCGCTGAATCTGGGGGAAGCCATCGAACAGGTGAAAAGCCTTTCGGGCGGCAAACCGGTGACGATCCTCAGCAACGCAACGCTTTTTCGCGACGCCGCCACTCGCCAGCGCGTCTTGCGGGCGGATCGCGTGGTCTGCAAACTCGATGCGCCGAACCAAAAGATGTTCGAACGCGTGAATCGTCCCGCGCCGGGCGTGCGGGTCGAGGCGGTCGTCGAAGGCATCCGGCTGCTTCGCGCGGAATATCGCGGAATCCTGGCGTTTCAGTGCATGTTCATGCCGATGAACGTGGATGGTGCGGAGGAAATCGCCCGTCTGGCGGGAGAAATCGGCCCGGATGAAATCCAGGTTAACACGCCGCTCCGCCCGTATCCGCGCAAGTGGTTCCTTGGCGCGCGGGGCGCTCACGAACCAGGCGAGGTCCCCGATGGCGTGAAACTCAAGACGATCTCAGAGGAGGAGACGCGCCATATCGTGGATGCCATGCGCCGCCATTGCCCGCGCGCGCGCATCCTCAGCCCGCTCGACCGCCCGGAAACCTGAACCGCGAAGACTGTTGCCGCTTTTTCGTGGCTGGGAATGCCTTGTCCAACTTCATTTCATCCCATCGTAAAATGTGGTGTATTCGGGGATAAAGACGAGCGGGAATTCGCCGACGGGGCCGTTGCGCTGCTTGCCGATGATGATCTCGACCGGCTCAGGCAGCGTTTGCATCCGGGGCTGTCCGGATTCGTCCTTTTCGGTGGGCGTGCGTTCGCGGTGGATAAAAAGGACGACGTCGGCATCTTGTTCGATGGAGCCGGATTCACGCAGGTCGCTGAGCATCGGGCGTCCGGGTTTGCCGCGTCCGCCGCGCTGTTCGATCGAACGCGAGAGCTGGCTCAATGCCATGACCGGCAGGTTCAACTCTTTGGCCAGAGCCTTGAGCGCATGGCTGATTTCCGTCACTTCCTGCTGGCGGTTTTCGTGGCGCGAGCTGTCTGTCGAGGCGCGCATCAACTGCAAATAGTCGATCACGATCAGGCCCAGGTCCGGCGCGCGGGCCTTGAGACGGCGCGCTTTCGCCCGCAAGGCCGTCGGGGTCAGGGCCGCCGTGTCGTCGATAAAAAGCGGCATGTCGCCCAGTTGCTGCGACGCCTCGCTCATCTGGTGCAGTTCCTGATGGCTGATGCGGCCCGAGCGCACGCGGCGGCTCGACACCTTCGCCAGCGAGCTCATCAGGCGCAGGATGAGTTCGGGCTTGCTCATTTCCAGACTGAAAATTCCCACTGAGCGCGGTTCAGCGGCCGCGGGGCCGTGGAGCTTGCCGCCCTTGGCCACCTGGAGGGCGATGTTGAGCGCCAGCGCGGTTTTTCCGATGCTCGGGCGCGCCGCCAGGATGATGAGCTCCGCCGGATGCAGGCCCGATGTATAGTTGTCCAGATCGCTGTAGTGCGAGGGCAGGCCGCTCACCTCGACCTTGCGATGGAACAAGTGCTCGATGTGGTCCATCGCCTCGATGACGAGGTCGCTTGTGTGGGAAAAATCCCCCTCGATCGTGTCCTGTCCGATTTCAAAAACGGCCTTTTCGGCGCGGTCGAGAATCTGCGGCGTGTCGAGGCTCTGTCCATTGGGGTCCTGCTCGGTGGCGGCCTCGTGGATGATGGACTGCGCGGCGCGGATCAGCCGGCGCAGTCGCGCCTTTTCGGCCACCCGGCGCGCGTGGTCGGGCGCCGCCGCTGAGGTCACGACGTATTGTTCGAGCGACGCGATATAGGCCACGCCGCCCACTTCATCGAGTTTGCCCGCCCGTTCGAGGTCGTCCTGGATGAGCGCGATGTCGAGCGGACGCCCGCGCTCCGAAAGGCCGATCATCACCTGGAACAACACCTGATGGGCCGGGTGGAAGAAATCCTCCGGCTTCACGAGCGATTGAATTTCCGGCAGAAGATCAGGGGCGAGGAGAAGCCCGCCCAGCGCCGCGCGTTCCGACTCGATATTGGCCGGCTGGGCGAGTTCTGACTCGCTGGCGGACATGGGAAGCGCTGGGTCGAAGTATGGGTTCATGGCGTGAGCGCGTGGAAAATTCGAGAAAGGTTCCGCTCGCGCGGAATTCTCGGGGAACGTGAGAATGCCCCCGCGGCTCGCGAGTGGTCAAGGGGAGCCGCGAGAGGCGTGCCGAATGCTGGACTTTCGCCTACTGAGACGAACGTGTTTTTGTTTTCGCGCGGTTCAAAAAGCCGATCTGAAAGCAATCTATTTTCTTTTCCTGAAGGGATAAATAGCAAAGCCCAGGGTCAGGGCCGCAAGGCACGCCACCCTGGGTGCTGGGAATACGCCTCCTGCAGCCTTACCCTGAAAGGGTTAAATAGTCTCCGGACTCTTGTTTGGTCCGCCTCCTGATGCAAAACGCCTATTTAACCCATTCAGGGTATTGCATCTTTCTCTGCCGGTTTCCCAGGGTGGCGCTCGTTCCTCGCTGACCCTGGGCTTTGCTATGGAATCCCTGCGGGATTCACGGGAAATCGGCGGAATGCAAAGGCCGTTTCCACACTGCTGGCGACGCTATACATATACTGCGGAGGTTTTCGCTCTCGTATGCAATCCGCCAGACTTGCAGAATCAATTCAAGTTTGAGCAGTTTCCGCCAAAGGCTTGTGTAAAAGTTCAAGCGCGGCGCGCACGACGGCCTCCGGTTCGACGCGCTTCATGCAGCGATGGTCAATCGGGCAATGACGCAAAAGGCAAGGGGCACATTCGGTTTCCACGCGAACGATGCGCGCGCGCGACGTCCAGGGGGCGGTGGTCACCCAGTCGGTCGGGCCGAATACGGCCACCAGCGGGACGCCTAGCGCTGCGCCCAGATGCATCAGACCTGAGTCGTTTGTGAGCAGGAGCGCCGCGCGCGCCAGGACCGCGCCCGTCTGGCGGATTTCACCGCGCCCCGCCAGATTCAGGGTGCGAATTTGACCATGCGATTTGGTCTCGATGATCGCGCGCACCGCTTCGCACACATCGCGCTCGCTTGCGCCGCCCAAAATCACCGCCGCAACAATCCCTCGCCCCTCATTTGCCTGCGCATCTCTTTTCTCACAACCCACAACCCCCAACTCACAACTCTGCCCACTGCTCACTGTCCACTGCCCACTTCTTTGCTCCCAACTCACAACTCCCAACTCACAACTCAATTCCGCAATTCTCACCGCCGCTTCGGCGTAGCACTCGGGGAACCATCGTTTGGCGGTTCCATACGCCGCGCCGGGCGCCAGTGCGATGAAAGGCGCGCCCGGAGCAAAGCCTTCCGAGGCCAGAAGCCCTTCGGCGGCCCGCGCCTCCGCCTCGGACACGCGATACACAAGCGGAGGCTGGCCAGGGGTGAATTCTTCTTTGGCGAAACAAGGCGGTTCGGCGAGGTCATCGAGCATCCGCCAGTAATATAAAACCTCGTGGACGGAAAACAGATGCGAAGCCATCGGGAGCGGTTCGTCGAGAAGCAAACGGCGGCGCTGGCGATTATATCCGCGAATAGCTCGCACGCCCCCGGCGCGCAACAACAACGCCGAACCGAGCGAATTGGGCAGGACCAAACCCCAGTCAAACTTCGCAGCGCGCAGCCGGCGCACGGCTCGCATCCAGCCCCGCGCCGTGCAGTCGTCCACTGCCCAGAGTTCATCCACGTCCGGGTTGTTTTCCAGAAGCGATACGATTTTCCCGCGTCCGACCGCCACAATCCGCGCCTCGGGGGCCATGCGCCGCAGACGCGCGAGCGTGGGCGTGATCATCATCACGTCCCCGACCCAGTTGGGAATGCGGACCACAATCCGCCGGGCGGAATGAAAACGGGAAGGTTTCATGGATCGCTGGAGATAGACAGGATTTACAAGATAGACAAAATACAGATGCCACTTCCACGTTTTGTTTTTCTTAACCTGTCCATCTTGTCAATCCTGTCTATTCTTATCTCTGCTGATTTGCCGATCATGCGCCTGGCTCGGGAGAGGGCGCGGGCGCGGGGACGGAGGGTGAGACCGAGGGCGAGGATTCGTCTTCTTCGCGTTCCATGCGCTCGGGAGCGGAAACGCCAAGAAGCGCCAGGCCGTTGGCGAGCGCCACGCGGAACGCCGCCGCCAGCGTCAGGCGCGCCTGCGTCCGCTCCGGGGTTTCCGGGACGATCATGCGATATTCCGGGTCTGTTTTCGCGAGCGACCAGTAGCGGTTGAAGAGGTCGGCGAGTCCGAGCAGATACGCGGCAATTGGGTGCGGTTCGAGGGCGCGGGCGCAGTTCGCGATAACTTCCGGCAGGCGCGCGATCTCGCGGATCAGGTCTTTTTCTTCGGCGGCGGTGAGGTGCTCGATGTCTGTGGGGCTTGGTCCGCGCCAGGCCAATCCGCGTTCTTCCGCGCGGCGCAGAAGCGAACAAACGCGCGCATGCGCATATTGAATTTTGAATACAGGATTGCGGTCGCTGTGCTCGCGCGCCAGATCGAGGTCGAAGTTGATCTCGGAATTGGCCGAACGTTGCTGGAGGAAAAACCGCAGCACATCGCATCCGACATCATCGAGCAAGTCACGCGCCGATACGAAATTGCCCGAGCGTTTGCCCATGTCGAGCCGCTCGCCTTCGCGCACGAGAAACACAAGCCGCATCAGCAAAATGTTCAGGTGTTCGGCGGGCAGGCCGAGGAGCGAAAGGGCGGCCTTGAGGCGCGGCGCGTAGCCGTCGTGGTCCGAACCAAACAGATTGATAAGCATATCCGGACCACGGTCGCCAAACGCACCGCCGCGCCGGAGGAATTTGTTGCGGTGGTAGGCTACATCCGGAAGCAGATAGGTATATGCGCCATCGCTTTTCACGAGCACACGGTCTTTGTCGTCGCCGCGGTCGGTTGAACGCAGCCACAGCGCGCCCTCGCTTTCGTAGGTCGCGCCTGCCGCGCGCAATTCATCAAGCGCCGCCTCGACGAGTTTTTCTTTGTAGAGGCGCGTCTCGCTGAAAAACGAATCGAACGGGCAGCGCAAATCAGTGAGCGTCGCGCGAATCATATCGAGCATTCGCGTTTTGGCATATTCCGCAAAGACTTCTGGCGCAAGGGTTTCGGCGCGCGCGCGGGCCGCGTTGACTGCGGCAGCGCCATGCGTTTCGACGAGCCGCTTGTGCGCGCGCTCGATCCAGGCACGCTGCGCGCACGGCGCTGCATCCGGCCGGCCCGGCTGGTCCGAGTTGTCTGACTTGTCTGGCAGAATCGCCTTTGTGGAAAATCGCTCAACATCGGAATTTCCAATCAGGTCTTGCTCATCAACACCCGCAAGCAATTGCGGCTCCGCCGTCCGCAGATAGTCCCACGCGGTCCAGATCAGATAATCGCCCGGGTATCCGTTTTCTTCGAGCGGGGCCGGATCGCCAAGAATTTGCAGCACGCGCGTGCGAAGCGAACGCCCGAGCGTCTGAATCTGATTTCCGGCGTCGTTGATGTAATACTCGCGGTGAACGCGCCATCCTGCCGCATCGAGCAACCGCGCCAAACTATCGCCCACTGCGGCGTGGCGCGCATGGCCGACGTGCATCGGGCCGGTTGGATTGGCCGACACAAACTCGATGAGCACCGAACGCCCCATTTGCCCCGCGCCCGCTTCAGTTCGCCCAAAGGCCGCCCCCTCCTCGATGGGTTCAAGGAGCATCCGCCCGAGCGCCTCGCGCGAAAGGACGGCGTTGAGAAATCCCGGGCGCGCCACGCTAAGGCGTTCAACCTCGGGCAGCGCCGCGAGCGCCGAAGCCAATTCCTCCGCGATGGCGAAAGGATTTTTCTTCAGCGGTTTGGCGAGAAGCATGGCCGCGTTCGATGACAAATCGCCATATTCCGGATTGCGCGGCGGCCCCCAGATGAGCGGTTCGGGCAGCGGGGCGCCGGGCGCGGCCGCTTCCATCAGGCGGGCGCAGGCATCGCGCAAATGGCGTTCGAGCGATAGCAAAACTCGTTCAGGCATGAAGTAAAACCGTGATCGGGAGTCAGGAAGATGAGAATCAGGCGTCGGCGTCGAGATCTGTGTTCAGGGCGATGGACTTTCGCGGGCCGCTGCACAGGCCGCGTTTGCTCTTCACGGCGCAGAAGTCAACCATGTGGCGCAATTCCGGCGGCATCTCCTTGCCCTTCCACTCTTCTTCGATCGCCTCGACCGCCTGGCCGATTGCAAGGCCTGACCGGAAAATCTTTTTATAGGCGCGGTTGAGTTCCGTGCGCGTTTGCGCCGATACGCCCGCCCGCCGCAGGCCGACAACATTCAGTCCAAAGACCATCGAGGCCGAGGCACAGATCATGAAGGGAGGAACGTCGCGTTTTACGCGCGTCATGCCTGAGACAATCACGACTTTGCCGATGCGGACAAACTGATGCACACCAACAAATCCCGAGATGAACGCGCGGTCGCCGATTTCCACATGTCCGGCCAGGCCGACGTAATTCGCCAGGATCACCATGTCTCCGAGCCGGCAATCGTGCGCCACGTGGCTCATCGCCATGAGATAATTCTTATTTCCGAGGCGCGTTTCCGAGCCTTCCTTGATGCCGCGGTGAATTGTCACATACTCGCGGATGACATTATCGTCGCCGAGAATGGCGTGAGAAACTGTCGCCGGATTGAAATCAACATATTGCGGGTCGTGTCCGACGATGGCGCCCATGTGGATTTGATTGCGCTGTCCGAGAATCGAGTAGGGGCGGATGTGCGCGTGGCTCATGATGCACGATCCTGCGCCGATGCGCGCCTTTGCGCCAATCATGCAATACGGGCCGATTTCCACATCATCGGCCAATTCCGCGGAAGGGTCCACAATCGCAGTGGGGTGTATGCGTGCCATGTATGAAAGCAACATCCTGAGAATAAGAATGATCGAGCGGAGGGGCCGGATGCCGCCTGGGCCGGAGTTTGGCAAAACCGCCGGCCGCGCATGCCCCGGCGCGCGCCCTTGCCTGCGGCGGAAGAAGCCCCGCTCACAAAGCGAGGGCATCGTCGGAACCGGGGCGGCTCCGCGCAATCCGATTTTTCTTGTGCTCACCTTGGGAGGCTCAAAACCCCCACCTTTCAGGTGGCATCTTCAGAATGGATTGTAATAGAAAGGGGGCATGAGCGAATATCGGCACGGCTCTCACACCTGCTTTTCGATCCACCTGCATCTGGTGTGGATCACCAAATACCGCAAGCCCGTGTTGGTGGGCGATGTGGGGCTGCGGGTGCGGGATTTGATCCGCGAGATTTGCCGGAACGAGAATGTGGAGATCATCAAGGGGCATTGTGTCGAAGGATCATGTGCGCCTGTTTGTCTCGATGACCAGGACTTTCGTGTGGAGGGGGAAGAGGCCTAAGCCAGCCTGCAGCCGAAAGCGCCAACTTTAGTCGTTTCTCGAAACCACCGCCTTTGAGGCGGTGGAGAATTCATTCGGAGTATTATTCAGAGTATTATCCGGAGTATAATTTCTCATGCGCGTTTCATGGTTCTTCGCGGCAATTCTTGGCGGATTTTTCGCCCTGGCTGCCACAGTGGCGGCGGGGCAATCCACATCGTCATCGCCTGCCCTGCAAAACATCTCTGGCGCGATTGCTTCGCCCGCCGCGGCGCCAGCCCCGCCAGCCTCCGCCGCATCGCAGATTGCTGCTCCAGTCTCCGCCTCCGCCTCTGCATCAACCTCTGCGCCCGCCGTTCCCGCATCCTCCCCCGCATCCTCCCCCGCGCCGCGCGGATTTTGGAAGGCGCTCTTCGACAACGTTCTCGCCATCACACTCGTGCTCATTTTTTTTGGCGCGGCCATTGGGGCCATAATCAAAACGCGGCGGCGCGACCGCGTTCTCAAGGAATTCGCAGGCTATCAGGTCACTGCATTGCTTCAGGACGGGCAGCGCGTCTGGGGCACGCTCGAGGTGTATCCCAATGGCATTCTGCTGCGGTTTCGCGCGCCCTATCGCAATTCCGCCGGCCATGTTCTGCATTCGTTCATTCTTTATCAGGGCGAATACGGCGCGGTGCGGGCGCTGTTGCGGCTCGATAAAGAGCAATCAGGAAAAAACCGCCGCCGCCGCCGCGAAGACATCCGCCATTATGAAAACGCTGGCGTTGGGCGCCGTTCGCGCCGATGGATGGTGAAGCAGGTCGCCCTCTTGCGCGATGCGCTTGTTAACTCGCTCGGTGTCGTGATCGCCCAGGCAAAGAAAATCGCCCCGACGACCAGCCTCGCCCGCAACGTCCTCACTTCGCAGGATGCGCGCCTGACCGAAATCAGCGGCACGGTCCTCGGCGCGATCAATCTGGCCAACGATCCCATTCTCGAACGCCATTTCGGACGCTGGTGCGTGGTCGAAACAAAGGAAGAAGGTGGCTGGCGCGAAGTGCCCGGCATTCTCAAGGAATACTCGGCCGATTGGATCGAGCTGCTCGATGCCTCCTGGCCGCGCGAGATGGAAATCACCGTGCCCGCGGACGCGAGCGAATTTCGTTCCGAAGAGGCTTCGTGCCGCTTTGTCCGCTGCGCCGAAAGCCTCACGGTGGTCAATGAACCGCCCGGCGATGTGGAGTTGATTGAGCTTTCAACGCCCCAGGGCGCGGTGGCGCTGCAGGGGCGGCGGCTCGGCCCCGAAGATTCCCACACCATCGAAGCGCCCAAGGGCAGCCGCGCGGAGGCATGGACATTGAGCCTGCGCCTGCTCGAAAAAACGGATGTGATTCTGCCGCGCGCCCAGGCGCTGCTGCGCCACACAGGCCCCCCCGAGCGCCCGCGCGTTTCCCGCTCTCCGAACGGCGGCGCGTCCGGCGATGGCAGCGCATCGCCCGAAAATGGAGGCGGATTCTCCAGCGCCAATCCGCCCAAGGCGCCGCGACCATGAGCGCCACTGAGCACAATCCCGAGGATTTGGGCCGAAATCCCGAGCCGCAAGCGCCCATTACTCCGCGCATGTTGTTTACCGTCCCGTCTCCCGGCGCGCTCGAACTTGCGCAACCTCCCACGCCCGCACCCGCTCCGTCCGCGCACCCCTGCCGCACCGGGCTGATATGGGCGCTGGGACTTTCCAATCCGCTTGTCCGCCTGGAATGGACCGGATGGCGGCGAAGGCCCTGGCGGCGCGGGTTTTTCATCCTGCTGGCGATTGCCCTTGTCGGATTTATGTTTTTCGCTCGTTATGGCGTGAAGGGCGATCCGGGCTATCTGGCGGCCCTCAGCAACTGGATGCGCGGATTCACGCTCCAGAGCGCCGCTTCCGCCGCGTCCTCCACTCCCGTGCGGTCTTTTTTAGTGGGAATTGCCGTCAATTTCGAGGCGGCCCTCATGCGGCTCACCACGCTGTTTCCCTGGGCGCTCGTGCTGTTCACGGTTTGGCGCGTGCGCCGCTCGGGGCATTGGGACCTGATGCGTCTGACCGCGCTCACTCCGCGCGACTGGATCGCTGGACTGGCCGGACCGCCCATCGTCATCTCCACGGTGGCGCTGGCGATCTTTTTGCCAGGCGTAGTGTATCCGAGTTTCCGTCTGCGATACGAAATCGGCACGCCCGTCTATGTCGGGTCTGTTGGTTCAATTCCCACAATTGCCATCGAGGGATTTGCCAATCTGGCTCTCGTCGCAGGATTCACGCTGCGCGAAGGCGTGCGCACGCACCGGTTCTCGCTGGTCGTGCGGCGTTCGATCACATGGGTTGTGATTTTGTGTCTGTTGCAGGCGGCGTTGCTCGTTCCTTTGAACATGTGGCTTCCGATGCGCTCGCTCGACAGCTGGACGCGCACGCTGGCCGGGCGCATGGGCGTCAACCCGCTCAACGCCGTGATGATTTTATGGCGGACGCTGCCGTTGCTGATTCTTGGAATTGTGAAATTGGCTTTTGCGTATTGGTTTTTCCGATGGCTCGGGCGCACATTCTGGGACCGCCTCGCCCTCGAGGCCGATCATCGCGCCGCATAAAACCGGACCTGGGGCACGGAAGCGCTCAGCTACACGCTGGCTCCAAATTCGACGCCACGCATACGCAGGCGCAAATTGTTCACGCTGTCCGCATAGCGGAACGCCTCTTCCTCGGTGATCAGTCCAGCGGCCCAAAGGCGATGGAGGTCCATGTCGAACGTCTGAAGTCCTTCGCCCGCCGAGGCATTCATAGCCTGTTTGAGTTTCCCGATGTCGCCCTTGAGGATCAACTCGCTCACATAGGGCGTGTTAAGCAGGATTTCGAGCGCCGGGACGCGCCCGCCGCCGGCCTTGGGCACAAGGCGCTGGCTGAGAATCGCCTTCAGGTTGAGCGAGAGTTGCAGCAAGAGTTGATCGTGGAAATCCGCCGGGAAAAATCCCAGAATGCGGTCGAGCGTCTGGCTCGCGTTGTTGCTGTGGAGCGTGCCGAGGACCAGGTGGCCTGTTTCGCTCGCGTGCAGGGCGAAATCCATTGTCTCGCGGTCGCGGATTTCGCCGATGTAAATCACCTTCGGGGCCTGGCGCAGCGAATTTTTCAGCGCCATCTCAAAGGATTTCGTGTCGATGCCCACCTCGCGCTGCGTAATGAGCGCCTTTTTATTCGAAAACGTAAATTCGATCGGGTCCTCGATCGTGATGATATGCCCGCCCATGCGTTCATTGCGGAATTCGATCATCGAGGCGAGCGTGGTTGATTTTCCCGAGCCGGTGGCGCCCGTGACGAGGATGAGGCCGCGCTCGGAGAGGATGAGCTCGCCCAGACGCGGCGGAAGGTTGAGTTCTTCCAGCGACGGAATGCGGGCGGAAATGCGGCGAATCACAAGGGCGATGCTGCCGCGCTGGGTATAGATGTTCACGCGGAAACGCCCCTGGTCCTTCACGGCCAGCGCGAGGTTGAGTTCCTTGTCGCGGATTAATTCCATTTGCTGCTCGGGCGTCATGATTTCCGTCGCGTAGGTGCGCGTGTCCTCGGGCGTGAGGACAGCCTCCACCGCGTCGAGGAACTGCCCGTGGCGCGAGAATTTTGGTTTGCATCCCGCGGCCAGATACAAATCCGAGGCTTCCGTCCGGACCATAGAAATCAGTAATTGCTGGAGAGTGAGAGGAGGGGGCATCGTCGTTGCGCCTCCGGGGGGAAGGGAGAAGTTGTGAGTTGTGGGTTGTGAGTTGTGGGAAAAGGGGGGATTTGCGCTCAGTGATCAGTCTGGTTTTTATCCTTTATGTCCTTTGCGTCCCATTGGTTCTATAGGTCCTGTTTGTCTGATCTGTCCCATTCTTCTATTTGGCGGCTTCCTGTGAACTTACATGCCTGGCGTGCGCGAAGCGCCGCCGGAGCGAGGCGAGGACTTTTGCGGCTGGGGCCATGCGGGCTGCGCCGCCGCGGGGCTTGGCCAGGCAGGCTGCGCTGGGGCAGGCGAAGGCGCGGCCCCCCCCGCCGATCCCTGGCCGGTGGGCTGGCGGGGCTGCGCCACTGGCGTGGCCGCGGCCGCCCCGTGTGCACCGGCGGCTGAGCGCGGAACCTGCACCTGAATCCGCGTCGATGCCTGCGTGGACATCTGATCCAGTTTTTCCTGTCCGCCTTCGAGAATGTAGTCCGGATTGTTGGATTTCATAAGGGCGTCGCGTTCGCTGATGACGCCGCGTTCGAGCAGGAACTTCAGGTGCTGATCGAGCGACTGCATTCCGTATTTCGCGCTCGTCTGGATGATGCTCAGGAGTTGATGGGTTTTTCCCTCGCGAATGAGCGCGCGCGTCGCCGCTGTTCCCACCATGATTTCCATGGCGCACACGCGCCCATCGCCCGTGATTTTCGGGACGAGCGCCTGGCAGATGATCGCCTGGTAGGATTCGGCGAACATTACGCGCACGAGTTGCTGCTGCTCGGGCGGGAAGACGTCGATCACGCGGTCGCACGTCTTGACAGCCGATTGCGTATGCAGAGTTCCAAAAACCAAATGTCCGGTTTCCGCCGCGGTGAGCGCCAGCGAAATCGTTTCCAGATCGCGCATTTCACCAACGAGCACCACATCCGGGTCTTCGCGCAACGCGCTGCGCAAGGCTGCCGCGAAACTCTTGGTATTCTGCCCCACCTGGCGCTGGTTGATGATGCACGTTTTGTTTGAGTGGACGAACTCGACCGGGTCCTCGATGGTGATAATATGCTCTTCGCGCTTGACGTTGATGTAGTCGATCATAGCGGCGAGCGTCGTTGATTTGCCCGAGCCGGTCGGGCCGGTGACGAGCACAAGCCCGCGCGGACGTTCGGAAATGCGCTTGAGGATGGGCGGCATTCCGAGTTCGTCGAGTGTGCGGATTTTGGTCGGAATGATGCGGAAGGCCGCCCCTTCGCCCGCGATTGTGTAAAAACAATTCACGCGAAAACGCGCCGCCATCCCGAACTGCATGGCGAAATCGAGTTCCTGATCGCGTTCGAGGCGCTTGCGCTGCTCATCGTCTAGCAGATCGTAAAGCATTCGATGCAGCGCGGCGGACGGCAGAGCGGGAAGGTCTGTGGACATGATCGAGCCGTGGATTCGGAAAAGCGGCGGCTCGCCCACGCTCAGATGAATATCCGACGCTCCAAGGTCGATGGCATAAAGAAGGATCGAAGCCAGGTCGTCCGAACGAAACGGAACCGGAATGACCTGGCGTTGATTTTCCGGGGCGGCTGGCGCTGGAGGCATGAGACGAACCTCCGCAAGATGGCCTGGCTCAAGATGAATGGCTTGGTGCGAGATGCAGAACCTGGCGCGAGATCGCCGGGAAGAAGACGGCATTCCGAGGCGCTATCGCTCCACTGCCGCAAAGATTATGCGTTTGCGCGCCGGCTCCTCAATCGGAAGTTGGGACATTTCAGGGGCAGGCCTCGGGAACAGCTCAAGGCGCCGTCTCGTATGTGCAATTTCTCGGTCTTCTATCATTCGCCGTGCGATTCATCGCGGGGTTGGGGAACAAGCCTTATGCCATAAACCGTTTCAACGGTTTTTGTGTCTCGTTTCGGCGAAAAACCGTTGAAACGGTTTCGGAAATCTCTGCCACTCAGGCCCTCGCGTTGAAACGCAAGGCGAGTGATAAAATTCGGTGCAAAGAACGAAAAACTTGCACTCCAATTCGCGCCACGCGCCGAAGTGGGCTTGAATCCGAAGGCGCATCCTGGGAAAACGTCCCGGCGCCGGATGTGCATTCCGCGCGCTCATTTGTCCGATGCAGAGGATATTCCTGTGGCTCTTCGACTTTTCAACACGCTGTCACGCTCGAAAGAGGAATTCCGCCCTCTCGATCCCGAAGGACGGCGCGTGCTATTCTATAACTGCGGTCCGACGGTGTATGGGCCGTTTCACTGCGGAAACGCCCGCAACTTCGTCGTGGCTGACGTCCTGCGCCGCTGGCTTGCGCACCTGGGCTATCAGGTGACTTTTGTGCAAAATATCACGGATGTGGACGACAAGATCATCAACCGCGCCCACGAGGAAAAATGCTCTGCCGAAGATGTGGCGCGCAAATACACGGACTTGTTCTTCGAACACACGCGCCGCCTCGGCATCCGCCCGGCCGATCATCATCCGAAAGCCACCGAGTTTATCGGCCCGATGATCGCGATGATTGCCCGCCTGATCGAGCGCGGGCACGCCTATCCATCGGCCGACGGCAGCGTGTGGTTCCGCGTGGCGAGCTGCCCGCAATACGGCGAACTTTCGAAGAAGCCGCTCGACGAATTACGCGAGGGCGAGCGTGTGGATGCCGCGCAGCAGCGCCTCAAAGAATCCGCGGCGGATTTCTGCCTCTGGAAGGCCTCGAAACCCGGCGAACCTGCGTGGGATTCGCCTTGGGGCAAGGGACGGCCCGGATGGCACATCGAGTGCTCGAGCATGTCCACGACGCTGCTTGCCGATTCGATCGATATCCACATGGGCGGCGTCGATCTCGTCTTCCCGCACCATGAAAACGAACGCGCCCAGAGCGAATGCGCCACGGGACATCCTTTTGTGCGCTATTGGGTCCACAACGGATTTCTGAACATCCGCAACGAAAACACGGGCGAAGATCAGAAAATGTCGAAATCGCTCGGCAACGTCTTTTTGATCGACCAATTGCTCGAACGCTACGACGCGTTGACGCTCCGCCATTTTCTCATTTCAGCGCACTATCGCAGCCCGCTGACGTTTTCTGAAGACAACCTGCGGGCGAGCCAGGCGGCGGCGAGGCGGATTTCGGAGGCGCTCGACCGGGCCACGCGCGCGCTTGGCCCGGCGGCGGCGCCAGAATCCAACTCGCTGCCGAAACCGCCCGAGGCAGCGCGCGAACGCATCCAGGCGTTGCACAATCAATTCGCGGAGGCGATGAACGACGACCTCAACACGCCAGAGGCCATGAGCGCTGTGTTTGGGGCTGTGCTGGAACTCAATAAATCCCTCGACGCGATGGATCGCCCCAGCGCGCCCAAGGCAGAAAGCGAATCGGCCCGCGCCACCGCCATGACTTTGCGCGCCGTGCTCCTCGGGGAATTTCTCGATGTGCTGGGACTCGATCCGGCGCTGGGGCGGCGCGAGTTGCCGGGCGAAGGCTCAGCGGCGGGCGCGGCGGGGGCCGCCGGAGAATCGGGCGCGGGTTCGCTTGTTCCGGCGCTTCTCGAATTGCTCATCGCCGTCCGCGCAGAGGCGCGCAAACGCAAGGCATTCGACCTCGCCGATAAAATCCGCGCCGATCTGGCCGCGCTTGGCATCGTCCTCGAAGACACACCCCGAGGAACGATCTGGAAACAAGCGAGATAGTTTATTCCACCACGAAAAACATGGAGAAGAGGGAAACAATACATTTTACCACGAAAGGCGCGAAAAAGACGAAAAAAGAAATTTCTTCTTTCGTTCCTTTCGTGTTTTTCGTGGCAAAAATTTCCCCTCTTCTCATAGCCAGCGGCGGAGACTGAAGGCGAGCGAGTCGGCGAGTTTCGTTCCCCAAGGCCGCCGCGCCAAATCCTCTCGCGACACCTCGCGGCTTTCGCGAAGGTCTTCCTGAAACCGCCGTTCGAGCCTCGCAGCGAAATTCGCATTCTCCACCTCGATATTCACTTCCTGATTCAGGCGGAACGACCGGTAATTGATGTTGCTCGATCCCAGCATAGCCCAGTGTCCGTCGATTACGACTGTCTTGGCATGAAGCACAGGTCCAAGGCGCAGGAATACTCGGCATCCCAGGCGCAGAAGAAAAGGCTGCGCGGCGCGCCCCGCGGCCATGAAGAGCGGCACGTCGCTATGGGCCGGAACGATGATGAACACCTCGACTCCGCGTTCTACGGCTTGTCCGAGCGCGCGGCGCAGAATGCCATCGGGCATGAAGTAGGCATGGGTGATGCGGATCGTGTCGCGCGCCCTGCGAATGGCGTCCAGCAACGCGCGCCGGATCGTCCGCCGCGCCTGAAAGGTTCGATTGGCCAGCACACGCGCGCGAATTCCGTCCGGATGCGGCGCCGCCCGGAACAAGCGCGTGTCCTCGGGAGGCGTGCCGCCCGCGTAAATCCATGTCCGCAAAAAGATAAGTTGCAGGTCCGCCACCGCAGGGCCGTCGATGCGAACATGCGAGTCGCGCCATCCCTCGCCGCCGGCGGAAACGGGCGCGTATTCGTTGCTGATATTCATTCCGCCAGTGAATCCGATGGAGCCATCCACGACGAGGAGTTTTCTGTGGTCGCGCCGCATCCAGTTCCAGCCGGGTTTCCAGGGGGCGAGCGGGTGGAACATGCGGACTTCCGCGCCCGCGTGGCGCAAGGCGGACCAAAGGCGCGGATCAGTGAAAAAACTGCCAGCGTGGTCATAAATGACGCGGACGCGAACGCCGTCGGACGCCTTATTCGCAAGCGCCTGGGCGAATCGCCAGCCTGTGCGGTCCGACTCGAAGTGATACATTTCGAGATGAATCGAGCGGCGGGCCGCGCCGATGGCATCGAGCATGGAGCGATACGCCTCGCCTCCATCGCATAAAAGTTCCAAGTGATTGTTGCGGTCCGTATCGAGCAGGCGCGCGTGCCGGCGGTAGCGGGAAAGAATCCGGCGCCATGCGCGCCAGCGCTCGAATCGGGATGGAAATTCTAATGGCATGGGAATGTGGGAGGACGGGCTTCTTGCGGTGGCGCGCTTTGCGTTTTCGCGGGAAGCAAGCGCGAGAATCCCCCGGCGCGGATGCGAATGGGTCGATCCAGCCTGCCGCCTCTCAGTCTATAATGCGGAAAGCGCGGAATTCGTCAATCCGTCGATACCACGCGGGGCCGGGGCGGAGGGGGTCAGCCAGCAATGTTTCAGCGGCGCGAAGGCCCATGAAAATCGAGTGATCGACGTTGTTATGCAGAAACAGCCCCTGGCGTCCGGCGGAAAGAAGCGCCGGAAAATCAGCCAGCCACTTCAGAATGCGGTCTGTCCGCCACTTGAATTCGAGGTCGTAGATCGGATACGCATAAGGTATGCGATATACGTGAATTTCGCGAATGGAATCAGCGGATGCCAGTCCGGCCCGGACAGCGTCTTCGCGGACGCGGGCGGCCAGTTCGGCATCTGTGCGCGTCCAGATCGCATCGCCGTGGCGGCAGGTGACTTCGAGGCAGATCAGTCCGCGCTGCTGCCGCGGAGGCGGCGGCGGAGGCGGCGCCGATTCCGATTGGATGGAGGGCGAAGCCGGCGCCGCCATTGAGGCGTCGAATTGCGCGGGAAGATAGCCGCGGTTGAAAACCAAGTCCGAACGCGGAAAATACAGCCATTGCGCGGCGGGAAAGCGGGCCGGTTCCGATTCTACAAAGAAGAGAATGTTGGCCAGGAAACTGAGGCCGGAGGCAGAGTTTTGCGCATCCACGCTGGGGCGCTGGCGCTGGAGCATCTCGGCGAGGTCCGTAAGAGGAATCGTCGAAATCACCGCATCGAAATTTTCGCAGGTTTTATCGGCGGATAGTGACGGAGCGCCCGAAGCGGACGCGCCTCCGGATGCGGCGGCGGCAGCCAGGCGCGCCGACTGCACGCTTTGCGCCGTCGCGATCCCGCCAGGCGATGCGGGCACATGGCTGACCTTCCAGGAAATTCCAGGGGCGGACAACTGCGGAGCGGCTTCCCCCGGCGAGAGATCCGTGATCCATCGCAAGGCGCGAACCTCGCCGCCCATTCGCTCGATTTCCTCGGTCATGCGCGCCGCCACGCTCCCGAATCCGCCGCGGACGTATAGGAATTTCTCAAGCGCGGCGGGGTTTTTCGCGGGCGTTTTGCGCCGCAAGAGAACTTGTTTGGCCAGCCGTTCGATCCCCCCGGCAGACACTCGAACACGCGCCGTGTCCGGGTGGATTTGCGCGGGCGGCATTTTCCAAACCTTTTCCGCATACGGCCGCATAAGGAAATCGTAGAGTGCCGGACCAAACGCCTGGCGCATAATCGTCTCGAAGGATTCGCGTTCGCCCGGCTTTGCGCCCCTCGCGCCGCTTGGAGAAAGCGAAAGCAAACCGCGCGCCTTGGCCGCTGCAAACGACGCCGCAAACCATCCGAGACGCACCGGACCAAGAACTCCCAGCATTTGCGCCGGACGCGGCGGATAATCGATCCACTCGCCTTCCAGGCGCATCAGGCTGCGGCGGCGCACTTCCATCAGGTCCGGCCCCGCCAAATCCCGCAGAAACTCAAGCGAATCCGCCAGTTCCGTATGGAAGCGGTGCGGGCCAAGATCGGTTTTCAGTTCGCCAAATCGCAGGCTGCGAGCCAGCCCCCCCGCCTCGGCTTCTGACTCGAAGATCACGACGCGAATTCCCGGCCGCAGGCGTAGCAGCCGCCACGCCGCCGCCAGCCCGCATACGCCGCCGCCCAGCACCGCAACCGATTCCGGAAAGGACTGGGTCATTCGGACCAGCCGTCCCACCATTTCACAAGGCCGAGGAAGAATTTATTGGGCAATCCCTGGCGCTTGGGTAGCGCGCGCACCTGGAATCCGCGTTGTCCGGTGGTTTCGCACGGGATTGCTCCCTCGAATTCCGCCAGCCCGGTTCCGCGCGTGCGCGCATACTCGAGCGTAGTCACGCGCGCATCGGTGATTTGTCCTTTTTCCTCCAGGCGGCCATGATAGACCTCCACTTCGACATCCTCAGGCGCAAGCCCTCCCAGTGCCACAACCACGCGAAGCGGAAGCGCGTCGCCGATTTTCATACCATTGCCCAGTTCCGCCTGGACGCCCCGGATCGAAACCTGCTCCCAGTTTTCAGACACCTTTTTGCGCCAGTCGCAGAGTTCGATAGCCGCCTTGCAGCTATCCTCAGTGAGCAGCCGGTGCTGCATCAGGCACGGCAGGTAAAACTTCTCCATGTATTCTTCAAGCATGCGGTTTGTGTTATATTGTGGGCAAACCGTCTTGATGCTTTCCTTCATCCGCGCGATCCAGCGGTGCGGCAGGCCGTTGGTTCCGCGGTCATAATAGAGCGGAGCAATGTCTTTTTCGAGGATGTCGTAGAGCGCCTCGCCCTCAACTGCGTCCTGGTAGGCGTGGTCCTGGTATTCCTCGCCGGTGCCGATGGCCCAGCCATTGCGTCCGTTATAGCCCTCGCACCACCAGCCGTCGAGGATGGTGAAATTGATGACGCCGCTGACCGTCCCGGTCATGCAGATGGTTCCGCTGGCTTCGAGCGGGCGGCGCGGGTTGTTGAGCCAGACGTCCACGCCTTGCAAGATGTATCGCGTGACGCGAATATCGTAGTTGTGGATAAATACGATGCGGTTTTTAAACTCGGGGCGGCGCGAAACCTGGATGATCTGGCGGATGAGTTCCTTGCCCTGGTTGTCGTTCGGGTGCGCCTTGCCCGCGAACACAAATTGCACTGGCCGGTCAGGATTATTGACGATGCGTTGCAGGCGGTCCATATCGCGGAACAAGAGCGTGGCGCGCTTGTAGGTGGCGAATCGCCGCGCAAATCCGATAGTCAGCGCCTCGGGGTCCAGCACGTCATCCGCGCCAATAACCTCCTGGGCTTGCGCGCCGCGTGAGACCAGCTGTTCGCGGAGCCGCTTGCGCGCGAATTCCACAAGACGTTTCTTCAGCGAGCAATGCACCTGCCAGAGTTCCTCGTCCGGAATCTGGTCCACCTTTTCCCAGACGTCGCGGTTCATCGGATCTTCGAGCCAGTTTTGTCCGACGTGCTTGCTGTAAAGATTCGCGATGTCGGTCGAGAACCAGCTCTGCGTATGGATGCCGTTTGTGATGGCCTGGATGGGGATTTCTTCTTCGGGGATTTCGGGATACAGGCCGCCCCACATCCGGCGCGACACGCGCCCGTGCAATTCGCTCACGCCGTTGGAGAAGGCCGAAAGCCGCAGCGCCAGCACCGCCATATTGAAAGGTTCGCCATGGTTTTGGAGGTGTTCCTTGCCGAGGCGGACAATTTCGTCGATGCCCACGCCCATTTCCTCGGCAATGGGCGTGAAATAAGTGCGGATCATGTCCTCGGGAAATTTGTCAATCCCGGCGGGGACGGGCGTATGGGTGGTGAAAAGGTTCGTTTGCGTGACAATTTCGCGCGCGGCGGGGAAGGTCAGGCCCTTTTCCTTCATATAAACGCGGATGCGTTCGAGGCCGAGGAACGCCGAATGGCCCTCATTGATGTGGCAAAGCGTCGGCGTGATGCCCAAAGCCGAAAGGGCGCGGATACCGCCGATGCCAAGCAGGATTTCCTGCTCGATGCGCGTATCCAGACCTCCGCCGTAGAGATGCGCCGTGATGGCCCGGTCGCGCTCGGAGTTGCGGTCGATGTCCGTATCGAGCAGATAGAGCGGAACGCGGCCCACCTGCACGCGCCAGATGCGCGCATAGACCTGTCGCCCCGGCAGCGTGACAGTAATGAGGAAGGCTTTGCCTTTGTCGTCTCGCACCACCTCAGCCGGCAGGTTGAAGAAATCGTTGGTCGGATACAACTCCATCTGCCAGCCGTCGGGATTGAGATACTGCGTGAAATACCCGTGGCGGTAGAACAGCCCGACGCCGACGAGGGGGATGCCCAGGTCGCTGGCAGATTTCAGATGATCGCCCGAGAGAATGCCCAGGCCGCCCGAGTAAATGGGCAGCGATTCATGAAGTCCGAATTCCGCGGAAAAGTATCCGACCGTCATATCGCGCGCCATGATATGGGCGCGTTCGCACCAGGTCGGATACGCCATGTATTTTTTCAGCTGCGCGTGGATGGCTTGCATCGACTCCATGAAATCCGCGTCGCCCATCAGCTCTTTGAAACGCGAGAGCGGAATGTATCCGAGCATCTGGACGGGATTGTGCCGCGTTCTTTCCCAGATGTCCGGCGCCATGCGCTCGAAAAGCTCGGAGGCCTGCGGATTCCAGGTCCACCAAAGATTATACGCCAGTTTCAAAAGGGGCTGAAGCGCCTCCGGGAGGCTGAGTTCCACGGAGTATTTGTAGATGGCTCTCTTCATACAATCCCCCTGGCAGGAGAGGAAGGCCGCGCGCCCGGAACCGGACCGGACATCGCACAGGCACAATAAAAATTGGTCCCTGATCCGCGATGGAAAAGGGAGTTTCCCAATTCATCGAATTGGACCTTGCCATTTGCCTCGCTGTTCCGGGGGGAATCCGCGCGGCGCTTGGCCACGGCATGTAAAAAGTGGGGCGAACCCAACGCTTCGGTCAAGTCAGAAACAAAAGACAGTTCCGGGCTGGCATCTTTCTCAGCGGCCGCTCCAGAGCCATTTGCGAAATTTGTTCCGGATTCATGGCCGCCTGAATTCATGGCGATGTCTTCATCCATAACAGGCGGGGCACATCAGAGCATTGCCCGGCTAAAGAGCCTCGAAGAGGCCAGGGAAGGCAGGACAATTCCGTAAATGCTTTTTGCGGGTTTTGAGGAAGGATGCTTATACCAATTTCCCGTAATCCTGTTCCCTTTCCCCGGGCAATCCTCTTCACAGG